>BNVZ01000061.1 GCA_025998475.1 Endomicrobiia bacterium
CCGCAATAATCTCGGATCTTCTTTCCACTCCCGATTTTCTCCTCCTATCTTTCTTTCTAGCTCTATTTTCTCCTTTCACAACTCTTCCCACTCTTCCCGCTCTGCCGTTTCTCTTTTCTGCTCTTTTCCTTGCTGAACTTTTCCCGCGGGGGCTGTTGTTGTATGAGTTCCTTTAGGAGTTGCTCCAGACCTTTGGATACCAGTGTTCATATACGCTTCGTTGTTGTAACATATGTAAAGCATTTTATGCCATCTTTCCATCGCACCGGATAATGACTGCAAGCCGATATCATAAGTTCCGCCATCACCACCAAAAGCTATAAATTTAATATCTTCTGTAATTTTACCTTGCTTCTTCAAACTTTTATAAGCAGCTTCAATACCGCTGCACGTTGCGGCTGAATTTTCAAAAGCACTGTGGAAAAATGAATTCTTCCACGAGGTATAAGGGAAAATTGTCGTTGAAACTTCCAAGCATCCTGTAGCGCTTGTAACAACAACAGGCGCATCGCCAACCGCTATCAAAGTTTGTCTTGCAACTATACCAGCGCCACAGCCTGCGCAAAGGCGATGACCACCTGTTACACGTTCTGGGTTTTTGCTTAAATCTTTTAAATTTGCCATATCATTCTCCTAAAATCCAAGTTTTTTCTCACTTTTCCATGTAAAACACGTGTAAAATATTTACAACGAGGAACAATCCTAACTATAAACAGTTCATACGAGCATCTTGTTAACTTTTTTAACGTACGCAAACATTCCGCCCAATTCTATTCTGGGTGTCTCTAAAATCCATGATTTTGGGAAGTTTTTGTATTTATCATGAAATACCAAAAGAAGTTCAGGATAACAGTGAAATGCTCTGAATTTTTAGACAGATCCACGTAGTCATATGACGGTCTTCCTCTAATGGCTTTCTAGATATTGTCCAATCTACATACCTGTTTAATCTTTCTAGCAGATCCCCTGTTTTGCTTAATTTAGTTAATCTATTGCTCCCTTTAAAAAATATTCTTTGCTTTCATTTTTCCTACGTCAAGTAGAAGCTATCCTCATCCCTTAAAAAGTTGTACCTTCTTTTTATCAAAAAAGATACCTTTTGTAAAATCTCGCAACATATTGGGCTAATTGGCATTTGAGGATAGCCAAAGAATAATGAAGTGGCATTTTGTAATTCAAACTTTTGAGATTTTACAAAAATTCTCTTATATGATAACATCACCCCATGAAGAAGATTCGTGAAATAAAAGGCGAAATAAAAGAAAGAATTTCGGTTCTTTTTATTGTGCACGGGCAAGAAAGTCCTTTTAAAATCAATATTTCTGTTTTATTTTTGTGCGCTTTTATAATTTTATGGACTACCGCGACCATTTGGCCAAGATATTTTGCAGGCAAATACTTTGGTTACATTAAAACAAAAGCTGATAACAAAATAATGCGGATCAAACTATCTCTATTTGCAAATCATCTTGAAAAATCAAAACATTTGTTAGAGAAAGCACAAATAAATGACGAAAAAAATCGTTTGCCTCTTGCTTTGAATGCAAAAAAATCAATTATCAAAGAAAGTTCATGGCAAAATCTTGGCAAATGCTGTCCTACTCCGACGCAAATAAACGTGCTTGCGGCAATTCTTTCAGGCAATTTAAGTAAAATAAATTATGCCGAATTATCGAAACAAACAGGTAATTTATATGCACAATATAAATTTATGTATCGAAGTTACGATGTAATAATAGCTCATTTTATGACGGTGCCATGTGGCCGACCTTGCGATGGGCGTATATCTTCTTGCTACGGTTCCAGATCGCATCCGGCATTTCACGGTAAGAATTTCCATGACGGGCTTGATATCGCAAACACAATAAATACGCCTATACGATGCACAGCCAACGGAAAAGTTACCTTTTCAGGGCGGCAACATGGATATGGCAATGTAATAGTTATAGAACATGATCATAATTATAAAACCGCTTACGGACATCTTTCAGAAAAACTTGTAACTGCGGGGACTCATGTGCACAAGGGGCAGGTAATCGCAAAAATGGGCGACACAGGGACATCAACTGGGCCACATGTACATTACGAAGTTTATTTTAAGGGGAAAACTACAGATCCAAAACCATATCTGGCAGATTACCTTTTTGCTCAATCTGAAAGGAATTCTTATGCTTAAAAAGAAACCAAAAAAAATGGTTTGACGCTTTTGAATAGGACAGAAAGTGCCATAAAAACTGATAAGCAGAAAGCTTAGTAAAAGGAAATGCTAATGTCTGTAAAACAATCGAAATGCTCACCTCAAGCCAAAGTTTTTGGAGATATAAAAACAAATGTACTTGCTTATTGCCCAAAAGTGCTCATTTTTACGAAAGATCTTTAACGGCAATAAAAGAAACAACTAATGGAGCGGAAACAATTATGATGAATTTTTTCAGAAGACACATACGTGTAATTTTTATTGTGACAATCGTTGCTTTTATGGTAGGGATTTTTTGGGGTCCCGTGTCTTATGCTTTGGAACCAAAAGATTATATCGCTAAGGTGAACGGAACAAAAATACCTATTAAGATGTTTCAATCGCGTTACAAAAATATAGTAATGCTACACGGATTGATAAACAATCAACATTCAGAAGATATAATAAAAACACGGGTTGTGGATGATTTAATACAAGAGGAAATTTTTTATCAGCAGTCGAAGATTTATGGAATTGTAGTTACCGATGAAGAATTACGGGTCGATATACAAAATTCAATTGAGTTTAAAGATAAAAACAATGTTTTCAGCAAAGATAGATTCAAGGCAACTTTAATTTCAGAACAAATGAACCCAAAAGAATATGAATCGTTAAGAAAAAAACGAATTGCCGTCAAGAAAGTAAAAGAGATGATTGCATCTTCTGTAAAAGTATGGAAGCATGAGCTCGAAGAAAAAGTTAAACAAGATTCGTCAATCACAAAAGACGCTTTGAAGCTGGAAAAAGGAAACATTCTTTTAGACGAATGGTATTCAACCGTACATAACAACTCTAAGATAGAAAAAATGGAAAAGGATCCCCCGCCAAAAGGTAGAAGCTCAAGGCGCGAGGTTGCTAATGCGCAAACCAGACTGTCTAACAAAAAAGACAAACGAGTTTCGTAAATGGATTCCAATAAAAGTGGACATTGTTTTTTTGCATTTTGGTGTTAAGATTGCAAAAATCCTTACTTATCAAAGAAATTGTAAAAACGTATCGAAATACAAAAAATCGGAAATTATCACGGTAAACATCGGAGGATTTTAATGCCTTAACCAAAACCCAAAAAAGCAATGCCAGACTGACAGGAGCAAAGAGAGAAACATTTTTTATGTTCTAGTAAAAAATTTCTAAAATTTTGAGAAACCAGATAAAAAATCCTAAAAGCAGAAAAGCTGTGAGTTTTTAGAGAAACTCTTTAAGGTGTTTTTCTTTTGCAGCTTTGTAACCGGCGCTAGCATCGTCCACTGTCTGCGTTATCTTTAAATAGACCTCCCGCACAACTTGAGTATTAAATTTTAGAATTACAAACACCTGAAACTCAAGTTAAATCGCAGTCCAAAGAGTCTTTTTTGCGGTTTCTATATCTATTCTGTACTATTTTGAACCTTATTATACTCCCCCCCTCTCTCCCCTATATCTTTTCTTTCCTCCTTGCTATCCTTACTCCTATTAATCCTAAATCCATTCCACTCGACCCACATACTTTCTTTTTCTGTTTTCATAGTACTTCTTATTGTACTTTTATATGTTAATTCAATTTTGAGCCAGCCCTTTTTTGCTTTATTGTTTTTTAACCCCAATCAAAGCTGAAATTGACTTTTCAGGCCGCATCTGGCAAAACTCATTTAGCTTAATTCCTATATGTTCCGCACCAATCCAATCTAAAAATTCTCTATTATTCTCAAGATTCCAATCGCCATACCCAGGCGAATATCTTTTTGTTATGAAATTATTGTTATTTTCTTCGTAAGTTTTAATTTGCTCGTACGCAAGTGTTATTGTTTCCTCGGCAGCAACAGATCCTGCTGCATCAAAAATTAAAGCGTTGAAAATTTCTTTTTTCTCAAGACACCCATCTCTTTTACTTTCTATTATATTATCAATGGTTACGCCAACACCATAAACCTTAAAGCTGTTTTTCAAAAGCATAGCAATATTGTTACTTTTTATTTTATAACCTTTTTTAAATAACACTTCGTCATTAGTTATTGTTATATTTTCAAAAGCTGTTACAACTTTAGGCTTAATAAGTTTTTGGGCTAAACTCAAATTTTCTTTTATAAGATTTGCAGTTTTGTCATCAAGTTTTGTTTTAGTCCGCAAATACCCCAACCTTGCAAGCAGTTTGTTGTATGGAATTTTCACTGTAGAAATTTTTATCATATTTGGTATTTTATCAAATTTTATTATATCGATAAAATAACTCTCGCACGACAAACGCATGGAAGGCATATATTTCGTCAGCTGCTGTCGTGATTGTTTGCAAGGTGGCTATACTCTATAAACATCCTACGCATGGCTCTGCCTGCTACCACCTCTTTTTTTAAAAAGGGGAATTGCTACAATGTGTTTTTATTTCTTACGCTATCTATTTTTGCTTTTTTTAAATTTTCTAATACAAAATAAGGTACTTTGACTCTACCAATTACAGGAATTTCGTTTTTATACGGACCATGACAATCAGAGCCGCCTGTCGCAATAAGATTAAAATCTTGCACCAAACTTAAAAATCCTTTAACTACATTTTCAGAATGTTTTATATGCCAAACCTCTATGCCCTTAAGCCCATCTTTTATAAAAGTCTCAAATATATCCCTGTCATTATAACCAATATAATATGGATGAGCTATAACAGGAACGCCTCCGGCATTTAGGATAAGTTTTATCGCATCCCCTGGTGAAACACGACATTTAGGAACATATGCGGGTTTGTCTTTGGACAAATACCTCTGAAATGCTTCCTGAACGCTCCCTACAAGTTTTTGTTCAAATAATGCTTTGGCAAAATGCAGCCTTCCTATAACTTTATTACCAGCGTCTTTTACAAAACTATCATCTTTTAACTCTGCTCCGCTTTTTTTAAGTTTTTCAAGCATTTCCACAGCTCTGTCATACCTTGCTTTTTTAAAAACAGCTAAAGCTTCCTGGAATATTTCAGATTTATAATCCATGTAGTACCCTAAAATATGAATTTCATTTTTTTGAGAATTGAACATAATTTCTGATGATAATTCTATACCTGGAACAACTTCAACGCCTATTTCTGCTCCCGCTTCCAAGGCTTCGTCGGTACCGTCCACGCAGTCGTGGTCCGTTATGCTTATAGCAGAAAGTTTCATCTTAGCAGCATATTCAACAGCTTCCTTTGGTGTAAATACGCCGTCAGAATAGTTTGTATGAATATGCATATCAACATATAAGTTGCTAGTATTGTTATTGTTCATTAAAGTAACTCCGATGATGAAAATTGCGAGGCTACTTCTTTCGCTTTTTGAAAACGTTATATATCCAAATATTTCATGCCTTTTGAATCTCTCGAGTCAAATACATAAAACCATTTAGAGACACATTAAGACCCAGATCATCTAAAATTTGTCCACTTGCAACCATTTGTTTGGATATTTAAAACAGAGATCGTTGAGTGGCTTTTGTGTAAAGTTGTCTTTTAACACGTTTAATTTTTACCGGAAATAAGTAGAATTTTGATCATAAATTAAACCCTGCTTATGTATTTTTTGAAATCCACTTTCTAAGTCATCTAAATGCCTAAAACAGGTTTTTAAGCAAAATTTTTGTTCTTTGGGGAACTCGGGAATGGGAAAAAGACAGAGCGTAAAACTCCTTTGTCTTTATTTTACCAAAGGAACTTTACTCAAAGTCTATTTTACACTACCATATTTATTGCTTTTATTTTTTAGACACAACTGCTATGATTACTGAAAGATCGTCATTTAGCGTCTCCCACACCCTGATCTTTCTAGTCTTTCTACCTTTTACAACATCTACCTGCTTTGGCGGGGTCTTTTTCTACTCCGTTTTCTCCGCAGCAAGCAATAGCTATCCATCAAGTTGGAATATGCCTCACGCAACTTCTCTTTAAATTCATTCTCTCCGCTTCGTATTGCAAACTCTAACGACTTATCATAATATCTTTCTGCTTCGTCAGGGTTTTTTTCTGTTTCGTCTTCTATGGGCAATAAGTATCTCCATTTTCTGTTTTAACTGCTAACTCTAACGACTTATCATAATATCTTTCAGCTTTGCCATGGTCTTGTTCTGCTCCGTATTTTCTGTAGCAATAGACTCCACCCAAGTCGGAAATACGCCTCACCCAATTTTTCTTGAAGGTTAGGGTCAGCTACAACAAGTGAGCATCCATCAAAATAACCTATTGCTGTGACAAGATTTCGTGTTATTCTTTCTTCTTTATTTCCATCAAGATACATCTTCCCCAATTAATATAGAGCTTTGGCATTTCCTCGTTTTGCTTTTGCTTTGAGCTTATCTAATTCTAACAACATTGTTTCTTGCGATGTTAGTGATGAACTTGAGCTACTTGAGCTTGAACTGCTTTAGACTATTATCACTTGAAGACGTACTAGGTGGTGATGACAATGAGGTTGATGCTGAGCTAGCTGATTGTTTTGCTTTTTCTTCTGCTTCTGCTCTTGTTCTTTCTTCTTCTTGTTTTTCTTTTTCTTCTGCCTGTGCTTTTATTTCTTTTTCTTTTTCAACTTTTGCTTTTTCTGTTTCTACTTCAACTTTTCCTCTTTCTTCTTCTTCTGTTCTTTCTTCTTCTTGTTTTATTGCTTTAGCATCTGCTACTCGTTTGTCTTCTTCCCGCTCTTCCCGCAGCTTTTTCATCCGCACTTCCAATTCTTTTTCTACTTCTTTTTTTATCTCTTCCCGTTCTTTTGCCTGCTCTTCCAGAACTTCTTCCCGCTCTCTTTTCAGCACTTCCTGCACGCTTCACAGCGTTTATTCCGCTCTTTTCAGCTTTTCTTCCAGCTCTTCCACTTCTTTTGCTTTTTCTCTTTCTTTTGCTCTTTGTGCTTCTTCTACTTGTTTTACTTTCTCTGGAGTAGCAGTTCTTCTGTTTACAAG
>BNVZ01000062.1 GCA_025998475.1 Endomicrobiia bacterium
CCCGACATTGATAGCAGAACTAGGAGCAAGCGCAAAAGTATGGAAGTTGGATGTAGACTTAAGTGGACAAGGCTATATGGGCAAAAGAAACGGTTTTGCAGGGGCATTGAAGATTAAATACACATTTGGACTTTAAGAAAATAAATAAAACCAAGGGCATATATCAATCGCAGGTAAATAATGAATGATAAGAATAAGTACTCAAATGTCACTCTCGAAGATGTAAAAAGGAACCCAACAGTTAATGCTTTCATAAAGTCTGCCAATGATTATCTTGGCACTATTGGCTATACTGAGCACGGTATGAGACATGCCGGTTTAGTTGCATCCATAGCCGAAAACGTTTTGTTGTATCTAGATTATCCAAAGAGAATGCAAGAACTTGCAGGAATTGCAGGTTATATGCACGATATAGGGAATGTTGTAAGCAGATATGGTCATGGTCAATCTGCCGCTCTTATAGTGATGAGACTTCTTAAAGATATGGGCACAACCCCCGAAGAAACGGCATTAATAATTTCTGCAATAGGAAACCATGAAGAAGAAGCAGGCGATCCTGTAAACCCAGTGGCTGCGGCTTTAATTTTGGCTGATAAGTCCGATGTGCATAAAACGAGAGTAAGGAATCGTAATATTTTAAAATGCGATATACGCTATATTTCAAAATACGATATACATGACAGAGTGAATTTTGCCGCAACAAGATCTTTTTTAAGAGTAATTAAAGATAAAAAAACTATATCGCTTCAACTTAATATCGATACTCAAATATCAAAAGTTATGGAATATTTTGAAATTTTTATATCGAGAATGTTGATGTGCAAAAACGCTGCAACCTTTTTAAATTGTACATTCGAGTTGATAATAAATGAGAGGAAATTACTCTGATGAGTAAAATTAACTGGAAACTATGGATTACTTTTGCGTTGTTAGCTTTTTCAGTATGGATATTGTGGCCGTCATTAAAGTGGTCAATGATGTCTGTCAGTAAAAGGGAACAGGCGGAAAAGGAGAAGAGTCCCATATTAGGTAAAGTTTTAAAGTTGGGCTTAGATCTTAAAGGCGGAACGCATCTTCTTTTAGAGATTGATTCGTCTCAACTAGGTGGCAATATAAAAATTAGAGATGCTGTTGACAGAGCTACGGAGATTATAAGAAGCAGAATTGATCAGTTTGGCGTGGCAGAGCCAATGATTGTAAAACAGGGAGATAAGTGGATTGTTGTGCAATTGCCCGGTATTAAAGATCCTCAAGCTGCAAAGGCTTTAATCGGCAAAACTGCATTACTTGAGTTTAGGATGGTAAATACAAGCCAGAAAGCTAGGGAAGCACTTGCTTTATTTAGAGAAAAAGGCATTACGCCTTCTCAGTATAGAGAGAATCCTTCATCATACCCTGATATAGAAACAGCTATGCCTAAAGGCGGAACGATTTTTGAAAGCAAGGAAGATACGGGCACGTATTATGTTTTAGATAAAGTCCTTTTAACCGGAGCGGCGCTTACAAATGCAAAAGTTGATTTTGGTGAATTCGAACAGCCTGCTGTTTCAATAGAATTTAATAAAGACGGTGGAAGAGTTTTTGCAGATATTACCGAGAAAAACATAGAAAAAGAATTGGCTATAGTTCTAGATGGCACTGTACAGTCTGCACCAAGAATCAACGTAAAAATTCCCAACGGCAAGGCTATTATCACCGGTAATTCTAATGTCGAAGATGCAAAATTGCTTGCAACAGCGCTAAGGACCGGCGCTCTTCCCGCTCCAGTTAAAATAATAGAGGAAAGAACTGTAGGGCCATCGCTTGGAGACGATTCAATAAAAAAAGGTTTAATGTCATCTCTAATAGGTACTATAATAGTTTTTGTCTTTATGGTTGTTTATTATCGTACTTCAGGAATTATCGCAGATATAGCGCTTGGGTTGAATTTAATAATGCTCATGGCTACAATGGCGTATTTTCAGTTTACCATTACGCTTCCGGGCGTAGCAGGTATAGCTCTTACTCTTGCTATGGCGGTTGACGCAAATGTGCTTATATTGGAAAGGATAAGAGAAGAGCTTGCAATCGGCAAAACAGCAAGAGTTGCTGTAGACGCTGGATATAAGAAAGTCTTTTGGACTATTTTTGACGCAAATCTTACAACACTCATAGCTGCTGTTTTTCTGTTTGAATTTGGGACAGGCCCTATAAAAGGTTTTGCGGTTACTCTTTCAATAGGTCTTATTATAAGCATGTTTACTTCTATAACTGTAACGAAGCTTATATATGAATTTTTATTCAAAGAAAATCTTTTATTGAAAATTAAAGTATAAAGTCGGAGGTAAAAGTGCAATTTTTTAAATCTATGGATATAGATTTTATAGGAAGCCGTCGCAAGTTTTTTGTGGTTGCTGTGTCGTTGTTACTAATGACAATAACAGCTTTCATTTATAGAGGGGGACCTAACTACGGTATTGATTTTGCAGGTGGTGTTCTAATGCAGATTTCTTTTCGTGATGATAATACTGCATTACATGATATACGCTCCGCTATAGAAGAGGCGGGAGTGAAATCTTTTGAACTTCAGAGTTCAGAAAATTTTATTCTGATAAGAGCAAAAAAAACTCTCAAATCTCAGGAAGAGTTTAAAAATTTGATAAAAGATTCTATACAGGCAAAATTTCCTGACAATCCTATGAAAGTAGAAAGGATCGAATATGTAGGTCCTGCAGTTGGTGAGTATCTTTCAAAACAGGCTATTTATGCATTTTTATTCGCTTTTTTAGGTATGGTCGCCTATGTGGCTTTCAGATTTAAGTCTGGTTTATGGGGTATTGCCGCTGTTTTAGGTGTTATCCATGATGTTATCGCATGTTTTGGTTTTGTAGTTCTTGCTAATAAAGAAGTTAATATAATAGTCGTGGCAGCTTTGCTTACACTAGCTGGCTATTCAATTAACGATACTATTGTTTTGTTTGACAGAATAAAAGAAAACTTAAAATTATGTGTAAAAGAAAATTTTGCAGCAATTATCAATAAAGGTATAAATGAAGTTCTTGTTAGGACAGTTGTTACTTCGTTAATGGTATTTGTTGTGGCAAGTTCTTTGTTTTTTTTCGGCGGCGAGGTTCTACATACGTTTGCATATATAATGGTTATAGGTACAGTGTTAGGAGTATTTTCTTCTGTATTTATTTGTGCTCCATTCGTTTACGAATTGGAAATAAGAAGAAGTAATCGTTTGAAAGCTGCAATAAAACAGGGCGTAACTCGTTCAAAATAATGCGAAAAATAAAGAATTTTAAGGTAAACTTACGTATAAAAGAAATTTCACGGGTGGTAAAGAAAATTATCGGTGCCGTTGAACCGTCCGTAGAACTTGAGAAGATAATTCGGCAGTGTTGTCGTTTTTATGTTAAATTTTTGGTTCCGTCTGTTATATATGAAACCTTTTCAAAAGAAACTCTTCCTTTTGCTTATGAGAAAGGTGCTCCTCCTAAGTGGGTTGCCAAAAGTGTTTTTTTTGTGACTATATGCGATAATCTCTATGATGAGTATAAGAAAAATGAAAGCGTATTTGGGGAACATACATGTAAAATTGTTTCTGAAATAGCTATTGATGCTTTAGATCAGTCAAAAAATTTTGCTCAAAGACTTATTTCAAATGAAGCAAGTGAAGAAAACTGCGAGATTTCGAGAGTTGTAGATATTCCAAGTAACTTATACTCTGAATTTTCAAAAGTTGTTCCTATCGATAAAATAGGCATCAGTATAGAATCAGAAGATATCATACCTAAATATTCAACCTGCGGTTTGTTCTATTGGATACCGTCTAATAAAAAAAGAAAGAAGTAATTACGCGCAAAAGAGAGCTTATCTAAAAACTAAGAAACAGGTCACTGTCGACGTGCCTTTGTTTTGAGAGCATTTCGATGTTGTTTTTTTACGACGAGGTGCATAAAACAAATTCAACATAAACATGGTAAAGAAGCGCACCGTATCTATCTTTTAGCAAATGCAGTTGTTACTCATAGCTTCATTATTTTAATATGGTGAGTAAAATGTTAGAAATATATCTGATAGTATACAACATTCTTTTTGTTCTATCTTTACCTCTGATTGTATTTGCTATTCTCTTTAATAATAAACACAGAAAAGATTTTTTTTATAAGCTTTTAGAGCGTTTTGCTGTCTATAAACCCTTATGTAAAAATTCAAAAAAAACTACCGTATGGATACATTGTGCATCACTAGGCGAAGTTATCGCTGCAGAACCTATTTTAAACGGTCTTCAAGATTACTATGTTGTTTTGACTACGATTACTAAGAGTGGCAGAGAATACGCTCAAAAATTACAAAAGGCAGATTTTGTCACTTTGCTTCCTTTGGATATATATCCTATTATGAACAAGGCTTTTAATAGTATAAAACCCAATATACTTGTGCTTGTCGAGACTGAACTTTGGGCGACTATGCTCTATACTGCGTCGCATAAAAATATAAAAACTATTATAATTAATGGGCGGATGTCGGAGAAATCATATAAATCATATAAAAAATTAAAATTTTTTTGGAACCGCTTCGTCGGGTTGATTAGTGTTATTATTGCAAGAAGTAAAGATGATGCCGATAGATTTAATTTTTTAACAAGCAGCAAGAGCAATGTTATTGTTTCAGGAAATGTAAAATATGATAGTAATTTTACAACGAGGTCAAAACGAGATGATTTTTTGTTAAGTGAAGATGATTTCATTTTTATAGCAGGAAGTACCAGGAAAGGAGAAGATGAGATTATAGCGGATGTGTATAACAAGATAGTCCCAGACTTCAGTAAAATTAAATTCTTTCTTGCTCCAAGACATTTGTCAAGAATAGAAGATGTAATTGAAATTCTTGAAGATAGACATATAAAATATTCACTGTTTTCCACTGGAGATTTCAGCAATAATTTTATTTTGATTGATATTTTTGGAAAGTTACAGAGTGTATATTCAATTTCAGACGTATGTTATGTTGGTGGTTCTATTGTCGATAAAGGTGGACAAAATCCCATAGAGCCGGCGGCATATGGTAAACCGGTTTTATTTGGCAAAAATATGGGTAATTTTAAAACTGAAGCGGAAAGTCTTGTAAAGGCTTTTGGAGCCTTAATTGTTGAAGATTCGGATGATTTAGCCAAAAAAATAAGGGAATTTATTTCTAATAAACAGTTGTCTGAAACAATCGGAAAGAATGCTTTAAAAACTGTTAATTCTCAAAAAGGTGTTGCGTCGTTTACGATAGAAAAAATAAAAGAGAATTTAAATGCGTAATAAAAGTTTTATAAAAATTGTTACATTTATATGCCATATTTTAGATAAAACTTTAAGAAAGACGTCTTTAAATGATACTTTTCATTACCCTAAGTCGTCAATTTATGCTTTTTGGCATGGGAGTGAATTCCCCATGATAATGTCTAACCAAAAAAATAATATAGTTATTATGGTGAGTATGTCGAATGATGGTGAACTTATGTCACAAATTTTGCAAAACTTTGGTTACTTGTCCGTAAGAGGCTCTTCAAGCAAAGGCGGGCAAAGAGCGTTAATAAAGCTTATAAAATATGCGCGGCATGGGCATACTCTTGCATTTGCCGCAGACGGACCGAGAGGTCCTTATCATAAACTTAAAGCCGGTGTTATATATGCCGCTCAAAAAACAGCTATGCCGTTGCTCCCAATAAGCTGTTCGCCAAAGAATAAAATAGTACTAAGAACTTGGGACAAAACTATAGTTCCCTTGCCTTTTTCAAAAACTGTACAAATTTATGGGGAGCCAGTCTATATAAATTACGGTGACAATATCAAACAAAAAACAGCTCTTGTAGAAAAAAAATTAAATAAATTATTTGAATTCACAGATAAATATTATTGGGGAAAAGACATATCGAGATATTTAGAATATCATCCTTTTCCTAAAATTTTAATACTTCAACCGAGCAGAATAGGCGATATACTGTTTTCTTTGCCTACGCTTGCGGCAATAAAGAAAAAATATCCGCATGCAAAACTCAGCTGGATTGTAGATGAGAGGTGCTTTGAAATTCTAGAAGGCAATCCTTATCTTGATAATATATTTGTATGGGACAGAAAACAAGTTTCTTTTAAATATTATAAAAATTTAAGACATAAATTGAGGGAACAAAAGTTTGACCTAAGTATAGACTTGCATGGTCTGGCAAAATCGGCAATGTTTGTTAGACTGGCGGGAGCAAGATTTAAAATAGCATCTTCTTCTACAAATGGTATGAGAGAATTTTCGCAGATGTTTTCAAAGGAAATAAAATCTCCCAAAACTTATCATTGCGTCGAACGTCATTTTGAAGTTGCAAAATACTTAGGCTGTACTTATGAAATTAGTTATCCGATAGCAATACCCGAAGAGAGCTTCAAAAGTGTTAGAGAAGAACTTTTAAAAGAAAATGTAAATTTTGACAAACTGGTAGGTATTCATCCCGGTGGCGGTTGGGTTTCAAGAAGATGGGGAAGTTATAACTTTGCACGTCTTGCACAAAGGTTAAAAAACGAATTGGGTGCCGATATTGCGCTTGTTGGAGGCAAAGAGGGCGGAGCTACCGAAAAAGGATTGAATGAAGAAATAATTATCATTGCCGGAGTTAAAATAGTCGATATGACAGGTAGTTTTACCTTAAAAGAATTGTGCGCTTTCTTAAAAATATGCAAGGTCTTTGTCGGAAATGAAGCAGGCCCCATGCATATCGCAACGGCATTAAATACACAAGCCGTAGCTATTTTAGGGCCTACAAACGCAAGGCGCACAGGACCATATAAAGGAAATACGAAAATTATACAACATAAATTTGGTTGCCAGCCTTGCAGAAACAGAAATTGTAAGAATCCAATATGTATGCGGGATATTACAGTTGAAGAAGTTTTCAAAGAAGTAAAACAAAAGTTTGTACTGTAACAGAGGTCTGCCTAAAAACTTTTGTTACCTAGCTGTAGTAATTCCCTCTTTTGCAAAAGAGATGATATGTGTAGCTTGACGCGGGGTATTGATCTTTTGTAGCACGACAGTTCCCTTTTTTTAAAAAAATGGGTGACAGATGCAAGTCTGTCGAGAGAGAGGTATTTATTAGAC
>BNVZ01000063.1 GCA_025998475.1 Endomicrobiia bacterium
GCGGGATTTGAACCCGCATCCGATTAAGGACACGCCTCTCAAACGTGCGTGTATGCCAGTTCCGCTACTTCACAGCAAACTACACTACTTGCTTGCAGACTGCTTTGCAAGAGTACTTACAGAAGTGTTAGATGTACACGCTATTTTATTACCAATGCAATCAATAACGAAGTTAAAAAATAATCTGAAATCAAAATAAGTACCATGGAAGACATGACAGAGCTTGTCGTGGCTTTCCCAACGCCTTCTGCTCCGCCTTTTGTATTAAACCCTTTATAACATGCAACTATTGCTATAATCAACGCAAAGACAAAGGATTTTATAAATCCTTGAAGGAAAGTTCCTATTGTTATATACCCTAAAATTTCTGACCAGTACGTAACTGGAGAAACTTTCCACATACCTGCAGCAAGACTCATTCCACCACACACTCCAATTATATTTGCAATAACTGTAAGCATAGGGAGCATAAAGAAACACGCTAAAAATCTTGAAACAGCAAGATATCTTACTGGACTTGTCCCAAGCGTATATAAAGCATCAAGTTGTTCTGTAACTTTCATCGATCCAATTTCTGCCGTAATAGCTGCGCCGACTCTTCCTGTCACAACTATAGCGGTAAGAACCGGTACCAATTCCGTAACCAAAGTAAAACTTGTTATTGCACCGACGTAAAGAGGCTCATTAAAAAAATTTGTAGTCATTGAACCTACTTGAAGCGCTAAAACCATTCCTATAGGAAAAGATGAGAGCGATGTTATAGGAGCAGATCGCCATCCAACCTCAAGCATCTGTGCAACAGTATTTTTAAAAGATACTTCTCCTCTAAATATACACGCAACTACTTCAGCCGTCATCATAGCGACTTGCCCTAAACCATTTAATGACGAGATAACTGCTTTAAGTATCATTTTCCCAACTTCCTTTGTAAAAAGCCTTGCTTGTGTAAATATTTTTACATTTTTTTAAACATATTTAATCAAACAACTACTCTAGGCACATGTGGAGATATTGCACAAGTTACCTCGTAACATATCGTATCCTGTATTTTTGCAAGCTCGTCAACTTTTATCTGTTCTTTACCCTGTGTGCCTATCAAAACTACCTCATCTCCGAGAAAAACGTCTTTTACGCCGGTCACATCTATCATAGTCATATCCATTGTAATTCTTCCCGCAATGGGGCAACGTTTTCCTCCAACTAAAACATCGCCCTTATTAGACAATAGTCTGTTATAGCCGTCGGCATACCCTACTGGAATCGTGGCAATAACAGAAGCTCTGTTTGTAACAAAAGTTCTTCCGTAACTTACACAAAAACCCGCTGGCACTTTTCTTAGAAATATTATTTTTGTTTTCCATGAAAGCACAGGTTTTAATTTTGGAAACCTCTCAACATGTTTAAAAGGATTAATCCCGTAAAGACTCAATCCTGGACGAACCATATCAAGATGAGTGTGCTTATTTTTAAACAAAGCCGCTGAGTTTGCGGAATGAGCAACAAACCTTAGACCTAAATCTGTACGCGCAAATCTAACAATTTTTGTAAAAATACTAAGCTGCTCACGAGTAAAAACAGGATCGGTATCTGCAACCGAATAATGAGTGTACATTCCTAACATATTTACTTTAGGGTTATGCGCAATTCTTTGTAATATGACATGTGCTGCTTCAGGCTGAGTGCCAATTCTACCCATACCGGTATCTATTTGCAGATGAAAATTTATTTTTTTATCTAGTTTTATGGCTAAATCTTCCAAAGCTGTAAAATCTGACGTTGTAAAAATGGTAGGAGTTAAAGAGTGCGCTACTGCGACCTGAAAATTTTCAAAAGGATAAATATTTCCCAAAATCAATATATTTGCTCTTATACCGGCTTCTCTAAATTGTATTCCTTCTTCAAGAGAAGAAACAGCAATCCAGGGAACTCCCACTTTCTGCGCTTCTTTTGCAAGCGCAATTCCGCCGTGACCATAAGCATTTGATTTAATAACTGCCATGATTTTTGTGTCTTTAGCAATGTGCTTTTTAATTTCTTGCAAATTGAAGTGAAAATCGCTTTTGTCAATTTCAACCCATGTTTGTCTAAAAAAAATCTGCGACGTTCTATTTGCCACGGTTGCTGCCGCAATGGAGGGGTGTTTTTTCATTAATAATCATCCTGTATTTTAGATTCATCAGAGAATTTTGTGTACTCGCCTTCGAAAATTAAATTTATATCGCCTGTCGGACCGTTTCTTTGCTTTCCTATTATAAGAGTCGCTTTCTTTTGTAGTTTGGTATCTTCTCTATTGTAATATCCCTCTCTGTAAAGCATAACGACAACATCAGCATCTTGTTCAATCGCCCCTGAATCTCTTAAATCAGAAAGTTGCGGCTTATTGTCTTTTCTAGCTCTGTCTTCAGTTCTTCTTGAAAGCTGCGACAAAACAACAACCGGAACATCTAAATCTTTAGCCAAGGCTTTCAGTGCCCTTGAAATGTCCGACACTTCTTGCTGGCGGGATTCAAATTTTCTTCCTGAACCGCGTATAAACTGAATATAATCTACCACCACTAAAGCAAGGGGTTTGCCTTTTGCTTTAAGCTCTGTTGCAAGTTTTCTTGCTCTTGTTCTTAGTTCTATAACGCTTATATTAGAATCATCATCAATAAAAATAGGCGCTTCTGCAATTTTGCTGGCTGCCGTAGTAAGCCTAGGCCAATCAGTAGGGCTGTACCGTCCGCTTCTTAATTTAGTAGCATTAACTCTTGCCAAAGAAGCTAAAAACCTTGACATCAATGTCTCTTGTGTCATTTCAAGAGAAAAAATAGCAACAGGTTTTTTTTCTTTAATAGCTACGTGTTCCGTAATATTTAAGGCAAGCGCTGTTTTACCCATCGATGGACGCGCCGCCAAAATTATAAGTTCAGACGGATGAAGTCCAGCAGTTTTAGCGTCAAAATCGGTAAATCCTGTCGAAAGACCTGAAATATCTTTAGGGTTGAAATGTAGTCTTTCAAGTTTTTGCAACGTAGGACTTATAAGTTTAGAAACGCTTGTAAAACCTTTTTTGTCTTTTTGCTGTGAAATATTAAATAAAGCTGCTTGTGATTTATCTAATATTTCCTCAGGAGAATTTTGTTCGTTAAACGCATCACTTACTATTGTAGAACCTGTATTAATAAGCTGTCTTGAAATTGATTTATCGCGTATAATCGAGGAGTAATGTTCGACATTTGCCGCAGTCTGTACAGAATTAATTAAATTTGCAAGATAAGGTGCACCTCCAACCTCGGCAAGCATACCATTTTTTTTAAGAGCGTCGG
This sequence comes from Endomicrobiia bacterium, assembly GCA_025998475.1. Taxonomy (GTDB): domain Bacteria; phylum Elusimicrobiota; class Endomicrobiia; order Endomicrobiales; family Endomicrobiaceae; genus Endomicrobiellum. The sequence goes on from BNVZ01000063.1 coordinate 3,309, forward strand.
AGACTGTGTACAAATCAACCGGCTGATTTTCAACATATAAATCATATATTGCTAAAAAGATTTGTTTGTGCCCCTCTTTATAAAAATCCATCTCACTTATCGTATCTACAACTTTTAAAATGGCTTCTTTTTCTATAAGCATTGCACCTAAGATAGCCATTTCAACGTCTATAGCCTGTGGTGGAACTCTTTCTATTGTATTTGCCATAGATTATATATTCCTACAGACGTTTCTTCATTAAAGTAGTTTTATTATTCCACATACCTGACAAACAAGAACTTAAACCTAGATTTGTCAGATCTTTTATGAACTACAATACTGTTTCACTGATAACGCCAAGCTTTATCTTCACCACAACTTCGGGATGAAGTCTCACGTTTATTTCATAGTCGCCAATCTCTCTAATGTTTTCGGAGAGAAGAATATCACGTTTATTCACTTCAAAACCTTTCTCTTTAAAGACTTTTGAAATGTTTACAGGTGTTATTGAACCGAAAAGTTTGCCATTTTTACCAATTTTAACTCTTGCCGTAAACTCAACAGCTTCCATCTTAGAAGCAATTTCTCTAACAATACCGATTGTTTCTTCTCTCTGTTTTTCAAGTTTTACTCTTTCTCTTTCCCAAATTTTAAGGTTCTTAGAGGTAGCTTCCATTACTAGATTTTGTGGGACAAGATAATTTCTCGCAAATCCGGGCGCAACTTCTTTAACCTCACCCTGACGTCCAATATTAGTAATATCGGATCTTAATATAACTTTCATTCCCCCTCTCCTATCCGAAATATTTTATGAACCTATAAAAACATAAATTACTTTACCGCAAAAGGTAACATCGCAAGCATTCTTGCTCTTTTAATCGCTGTATCAAGCGCTCTTTGATGCTTTGCACATGTACCGGTCGCGCGACGTGAAAGTATTTTTCCGTTTTCGGTTACAAACGTACGAAGTAAACCTGTATTTTTATAATCTATTTCTAACTTGTCAGCACAGAAACGGCAAACTTTTCTTCTTATTGGTCCACCTCTTTTAAATCTTCCTCTGGGACGACCTTGACCTTCAAACGAATTTCGAGATTTCGCCTGCCCTGACGATTTCTTTGTATATGGCATATTTTTCCCCCAACCGTTTAAAACGGTATATCCTCATCATCGCAAGAATTATCAACATGTTCACGCGATTCACTTACACCGTCGACAGGTGGTACTGCACCTGTCGCAACATTTGACTGTTTTATTACTGAAAGAAACTGTACTCTAGAAGCCACAACTTCTAAGCGACTTCTCCTTGTACCGTCAGCTCCTTCCCATTTATTTGTTTGAAGTCTTCCTTCTACATGAACAGGAAGCCCCTTTTTCAACCGCTCACCGCATCTTTCTGCCTGTACGTCCCAAACAATGATCGGAACAAACGTCGGATCGGCATCTCTCCATTCACCCGTAACGGAATCTTTCATTCTCCTGCTTATAGCTATATCAAACGAACAAACCGCCTTCCCAGTACCTGTGCGTCTAAGTTCAGGATCTCTTGTAAGTCTGCCAACCATAACAACATTATTCTGCTCCGGCAGGCGGAGACTGTTCTGTTGCTGATCCATTTTGCTTTACCTCCTCCGTCGCTTGTGATTTTGCCACCACGACTTCTGCTTTCGCAGGCTTTACAACAGTTTTTTTCTTTTCAATTTTAATCGTCAAAAACCTTATAACTGAACTATTAAATTTGAAAAAGTTCTCAAGAGCGTTAACCATCTCGCCGTTACCGCTAAGTTCCATATAAACATAACTCCCCTCATTAAATTTATTAATGGGATAAGCGAGCCTTTTTCTTCCCATCTGCTGAATTGTTTTTGCAATTCCTTGTGAAGCTTCGATTGTCTTTACTACTTTTGTTGTGAGTTCTTCGATCTTGTCCACTGGTAGTTCAGGGGAAGCGATAAACGTGCTTTCATAATTCATAACTTACACCTCATTTTGGAATTCCACTAAAGATTTTACTCTTTTGGGTTTAGCCTTACGTAAATACGTAGAGCAAAGTTTGTCGGTTATTATACACAAAATAAATAATATCTTTCAACATGTTACAAAATGGCATTGTTATGGCTTTGGTTACGGCATTAAAAATTCTCTGACTGTCTTCCCGTGATAATTCCTGATTTTTTGTATTTTGATACATTTTTACGATTTTTTTTGATAAATAAGGATTTTTGTGATCTTAACACCAAAACCAGAGCAGTCCATTTTTGCAGGCAAGTTCTTTTGCTAAATGCGAACGTCCTGTAAGGTCAGTATTTTAATCAAACCCCCCCCACCACTTGAAATTGGAACAACTTGAAAAGATATCCCTCCCTGTTGTCTCGATGGAAATACCCTTAGTGACGATAATAAAGCAATGATATTTTTTTACTTGAGAAAATGTAATAATATGGCTTTTTGAGCATGAAGTCTGTTTCCCGCCTCCGTAAATATTGAAGTCTCGTATTTATCCATAACATCTGTCGCTATTTCTTCCCCTCTTATTGCAGGAAGACAATGCAGAACTACGCATTTTGAAGAAGCTTTTTTGAGCAACTCACTATTTACCTGATAAGAAGCAAAAAGCTTTTTTCTTTTCTTTTCTTCGGCTTCAAAACCCATAGATGTCCACACATCAGTATAAATTACATCGGCATTTTTTGCCGCATTAATATCACTTGTGATTTTAATCTCAGCGCCTGTTGAAGATGTGTATTCTAAAGCTTTATCTAACACTTCTTTTTTAATAGGATATTCTTTCGGAGATATTATCGTTAAATCAAGCCCCAAAACGGCAGATATCGCAAGAAGTGAGTTTGAGATGTTATTACTATCTCCAATATAAACAATTTTAATTTTCTTTAAAACCTCAATATTTTTTACCTTATGGAGTTCCATAATAGTCATAATATCAGCTAAAATCTGACATGGGTGCTCATGGTCTGTAAGACCATTTATAACAGGAATTGTAGAATAATTTGCAAATTCCTCTACATCGGTATGTTTAAACGCTCTTACCATAAGACCGTCTAAGTAATGTGACAAGACCAACGATGTATCATGTATGGATTCACCTCTTGAACGCTGCATTTTCTCTACATCAAGAAGAATCGGTGTTCCCCCAAGTTGAACCATGGCAACAGCAAAAGAAACCATTGTCCTTGTCGAAGGCTTTTCCAACAAAAGACCTAAAGTCCTGCCTTTAAAAATATCAAGTCTTCTTTTCTTACTTTTAAGCTCAAACGCCTTATTTAAGATTGTTTTTACTTCAGTTGCCGATAAATCGTAAATTGATAACAAATCTTTTTTTGTCATGATTTTTTACCCGCGTTAAAGTTATTTAAATAATTTGCATGCTGATTCTACAACAAATAAATGCTCAAGTCAACTGGGTGTAGAATTTCATCATGACAAACGCATGAAATTTTTTTTGATTTTTGACTACCTATTGGTAGAACTAAATAACAGTTCATAGAATTTGCTCAAGTTTAAAATCAGTTGTCTTAAGAAACTTTTTCAATGCGTTTTGCCTGCTGTTACCCCATTACCCGCTTTTTCCATTAGCCCTCCCGCACAACTTTGAGTATTAAATTTTAGAATTACAAATACCTGAACCCTGAGTTAAATCGCAGTCCAAAGCGTCTTTTACGGTTTCTATATCTATTCTGTACTATTTTGAACCTTTTAACAAATACTTTAATGTTTTCTACTATAATCATCTGATAAATCTTTCTATTTAACTCCTTATCTTCTTTTGTCAGCTTTTTAGTGTTTGTTTGATCTCTT
>BNVZ01000064.1 GCA_025998475.1 Endomicrobiia bacterium
TCTGCAAGTGCCTGTGGATATGTTATCAATCAAAACTAGTTTTTTTAAAACGGCAAACCACATATTACAGGCTATTAATTTCATCTTTCCTTAAACATGTATAAATGCAAACCCTTTTTATAGCGTTTGCTTAAGTTTAAAATCAATATAGTCCGAGAAGTTTTTTTATGTGTTTGTCGCGGGGGATTTAGTAGTGATAGTTGACAAATAATATTCATTGTGTATAATGAGTGCTCGCTTCGTATATAAAATAAAGGGCAGGTACAGGTTAAAATATAATGGACAAAGTTAACTTTGGGAAAATTGGGTCTCCTATAGATCCGCCGCTTCTTTTGAAGATGCAAAAAGATTCTTTTGCCGAGTTTTTGCAACGGGATGTTGATCCCGAAAAAAGAAGGTTTCAGGGACTAGAAGGCGCTTTTAGGGATATATTTCCTCTAACAAATTCTGACGAGAGTTTGATTTTGGAATATGTTTCTTATTCCTTTGATAAGCCAAAATATTCTATTGAAGAGTCTATTGCCAGAGATGCTACCTACGCTCTTCCTTTAAAAGTCAAATTGAGACTTATACACAAGAGAGAAGACGGTAAAGAAAAAGAACTTTCTGAACAGGAAGTGTATTTTGGTGATATTCCTATAATGACTGATACAGCTACGTTTATTGTGAATGGAGCTGAACGCGTTGTCGTGAGCCAGATTCATCGTTCTCCTGGAATAATTTTTGAAGAAGATGAAGAAAAAAGAGTTACCATTTCGGGTAGGCCTTTATACTTTGCAAGGGTGATTCCCTACAGAGGGGCATGGGTTGAATTTGAATTTGACCAAAACGATATTGTGTATGCAAGAATTAATCGCAAAAGAAAGATATTTGTGACAACTTTTTTGCGCGCGTTGGGTTTTGAAAGTGATGAAGAAATTTTAAATCTTTTTAAAGAAGTTAAGGAGGTGTCGCTAGATGATATTTTAGCATCTCCTATAGTGTATCTTGCAGAAGATGTTTATGATAAAAATACTGGTGAAATTATTGCTGATTCATGGGAAGAATTAAAAGAAGATTTAGTAAAAAAACTTCAAGCAAAGGGTGTTACTACTGTATCTGTTCTAAAAGATACTTCTATTTTTTTGACATTAAAAAAAGATACTATAAAGACTCAAAAAGAAGCTGTTAACTATATATATAAAGTTCTAAAAACCCAAGAATTTATTGTGCAGGAAAGAGCACAGGTATTTTTGGAAGAACTTCTTCTCAGATCTGTAAGAAGATACGATTTGACAACTATTGGAAGATATAAAATATTTAACAAGTTGCATCCTGTCTTTAAATATTATGAGAAGAATTTTAATCTGCCTGTCCCTTCAGATACTAAGAGAACTTTAACAAAAGAAGACGTGGTAGTTACTCTTAAGTATTTATTAATGCTTTATAACGGCGATAATGAGTTTACTGAAGAAGGTGAAACTATAAAAATAGGTTTGGATGATATTGATCATCTGGGAAACAGGCGTGTAAGATCTGTCGGAGAATTATTGGAAAATCAGATTAGGGTCGGGCTTGTTCAAATGGCAAGATTTGTAAAAGAACATATGAGCAATCAGGATAAAGATAATGTTACACCGAGATCTCTTACAAATATTACCCAGTTTGTATTGCAAATAAGAAAGTTTTTTGGAACTTCGCAGCTTTCTCAATTTATGGATCAGATAAATCCCTTGGCCGAACTTACTCACAAGAGAAGATTATCGGCCCTAGGGCCTGGCGGATTGAACAGAAAAAGAGCAGGTTTTGAAGTTAGAGATGTTCATCATACCCACTACGGCAGAATTTGTCCTATTGAAACTCCGGAAGGTCCAAACATAGGCTTGATAACATCTCTCGCTGCTTTTGCAAGAATAAATTCTTACGGTTTAGTGGAAACTCCGTATAGAAAAGTAGAAAACGGCAGAGCAACAAATAAAATTGAATATCTAACCGCAGATAAAGAAGATGAATTCTTTGTAGCGCAAGCAAATACTCCTTTGGATAGTAAAGGAAATATTGTTTCCGATTCAGTTCAGGGACGTAAGTGGGATGATTTTTTGTTTCAGCCTCCCGCCAAGGTTGATTATATGGATATTTCTCCAATGCAAGTGATATCTATTTCAGCCGCGTTGATTCCTTTTTTGGAACATGACGACGCTAACCGTGCTTTGATGGGCTGCAATATGCAACGTCAAGGAGTTCCTTTGTTGGTAGCGGAACCTCCTCTGGTTGCAACTGGTATCGAGGAAAAAGTAGCGAGAGATTCCGGTGTAGTTGTGATTGCAGAATCGGATGGCGAAGTGGTTTCTGTTTCTTCTAATGAAATAATGATTTATTCAAAGTCAAATGAAATAGAAGTATATAATTTAAGAAAATATGCGCGCTCTAACCAGGATACATGTATCGATCAGAAACCTTTGGTGGTTTCAGGAGAGAGTGTTGAAAAAGGTCAGATAATAGCGGATGGTCCGGCAACAAGCCATGGACAACTTGCTTTAGGACAAAACCTTCTTGTAGCGTACATGACTTGGGACGGATATAACTTCGAAGATGCAATGTTGTTGTCAGAAAAATTAATACAAGATGATAAATTTACTTCAGTCCATATAAGGGAATTCGAAACTGAAGCCAGAGAAGCTAAGGGTCGTTCTGAAGAAATAACAAAAGATCTCCCAAATGTCGGTTCTGAAGATTTATTGAATCTTGATGAAGACGGAATAGTCAAAGTTGGGTCAATGGTTCGAGGAGGCGATATTCTTGTAGGAAAAACAACTCCTAAAGGCGAACAGCAGACAACCCCTGAAGAAAGACTCTTAAGAGTGTTGTTTGGTAAAAAAGCGGAAGATGTTCAGGATGCTTCTCTTAGAGTACAGCCGGGAGTATCCGGTAGGGTTATAGCCGTGAGAACTTTTATAAGGCTCGAAATGCTTACAGAAAAAGAGAAGAACAAAAGACTAGAAGAAATGCGTGAAGTTTATGAAGCTGCAAAAGCTAAACTGCGTAAAGATAAAAAAAATCAGATTGTATTGGCTGAAAAATCTGATATAGAAAAAATCAGGTCTCTTTATACATCAAAAGAAGAGATATTGAAACATAATTATGAATCTGAAAAAGAGAAGTTTAAGAAAGGTGATGATTTGCCTGTTGCTGTAAATAAGTGCGTAAAAGTTTACATTGCGGCTAAGATCAAAGTCCAGGTTGGAGATAAGCTCGCAGGCAGACACGGCAATAAGGGTATTGTAGCAAGAATACTTCCCGTAGAGGATATGCCGAGACTTTCTGATGGAACGCCTATTGACTGCGTTCTCTCTCCTCTGTCAATTCCTTCTCGTATGAATGTAGGTCAGCTTCTTGAAATTATGTTGGGCTGGGCAGGAAAAGAGCTGGGATTACAAATGATTACGCCCGTTTTTGATAGTGCAAACGAAGAACAGATAAAAGATTATGTTGAAAAAGCAAAAGAAAAATTGTTAGGCGAAAAGAAAAAAATGTTGGTTGCACGTGGATTAAAAGGCAAAGAACTCGAAATGTCTTTAAGTAAATTTGCAGAAAGTCTTCCTACAAATGATTGTAGAGTTACTCTCTATGATGGAAGAACTGGCGAGCCGTTTATGGAAAAAATAACTATTGGCGTCATGTATGTTATGAAGCTTAACCATCTTGTAGAAGATAAAATGCACGCTAGATCCACAGGACCTTATTCGCTTATTACTCGCCAACCTTTGGGCGGAAAAGCCCAATTTGGAGGACAGAGATTTGGAGAAATGGAAGTGTGGGCTATTGAAGGTTATGGAGCGGCTCATATACTGCAGGAATTTTTAACAGTAAAGTCAGACGATGTTGACGGAAGAGTCAAGATGTATGATTCAATTGTCAGGGGTGAGTCGATATCCGAACCTGGCGTTCCTGAATCGTTTAAAGTTTTAGTAAATGAGCTTAGAGCTTTAGGCCTTAATGTTGAACTTCTAAACGAAGAGCAGGATGACCAAGAAAAAACGGAAGGTATTAATAAAAATAATGGCTAAAATAAACTTTCAAACTCAAAAGAAAAAGGTAGACAGCAACCCCAATTTTAAGAATTTTAACGCTGTTAGAGTCGGTGTTGCAAGCCCTGAACAGATACAAGCTTGGTCTAAAGGTGAAGTTAAAAAGCCAGAGACAATCAATTATAGAACATTTAAACCGGAAAGAGACGGTTTGTTCTGTGATAGAATTTTTGGTCCTACGAAAGATTGGGAATGCCATTGCGGGAAATATAAATATATAAAACACAAAGGAACTGTCTGCGATAGATGTGGTGTAGAAGTAACAGAATCTAAAGTAAGAAGAGAAAGATTCGGGCACATTAATCTTGCCGTTCCTGTAGCTCATTCGTGGTTTTTAAAAAAACCTCCTTCAAGAATCGGAATTCTTTTGAATATGAAAATTTCCGACTTGGAAAAGGTTGTTTATTATACAAAATACGTTGTAATCGAAAGTTTGAAAGATCGCGCAAATATCTCTTCTACTGTTGAAAAAGGCACACTTTTAAGGGAAGAAGATTTTGATTTGTTTAAGTATGGAATCGACAGTCCTGTAGTGAGAGAAGAGTTTAAGGGTATTTTGGACGGTATTGTTGCCGAAGAGATAGTTCTTGATTCTGATTGTACAAAGGCTTTCAAACAACTTAAAACATTGGTAAAAAATCAGGTGAGTTTAGTTGAGATGTCTGCTGATGAAGCTGCAAGAAGAATAGCTACAAATATTGAAAAAGGTGACACGTACTATAAGGTTTACTTTAAGCCTCATGCCGTATATTACTACGGCGCTTTAGATTCAGCAGCTCGCGGCGAAATAAAAAAAATTCTTTTTGAGAATTTTGAAAAAGACAAATCGGTTTCAATAACAGAACCTGATAAAAAAATTAGGGTAGAGTTTTTTGATATTGGAAAAGACAAAATTTATAATGAGCTGAGAAAAAATCCTGGGATTCTTAAAAAGTATGAAGGACAGTTAAGAATTGAGGTATCAAGAAATGACATTCCTTTTATAAAGTATTTTTCTAAACCTGAAAGCATTGTATTGCTTGAAGAAAGTGATGTAAAAAATATTAGAAACGGATATGGCGATATTTTAAAAGTTGATATCGGTGCAGCCGCAATAAGAAAGCTTTTGTCAGAAATTAATTTGGAAGAAGATGCAGAAAATATTTATGCTGAAATTAAAAAAACAAAGTCAGAAGCAGAAAGAGCAAGACTTGTAAGAAAGCTTAGAGTTGTTGAAGGATTTTTAGATTCTAAGATAAAACCTGAGTGGATGATTCTTACTACCCTTCCTGTGATACCTCCGGATCTAAGACCTTTAGTTGCTTTAGACGGCGGAAGGTTTGCTACGTCCGATTTAAACGATTTATACAGAAGAATAATTAATAGAAATAACAGGTTGCGTCACATTGAGCAGTTGAAAGCTCCTGCGGTTATGGTAAATAATGAAAAGAGACTTTTGCAAGAAGCAGTCGATGCTTTGATAGATAATGATTCAAGAACAAGACCTGTAACCGGAGCCGGCAACAGACCGCTTAAGTCTTTATCCGACACCCTTAAAGGTAAACAGGGACGTTTCAGACAGAATTTGCTCGGAAAAAGGGTTGACTATTCAGGAAGAAGCGTTATTGTTGTAGGGCCTAACTTAAAATTGAATCAGTGTGGGCTTCCAAAAGAAATGGCTTTGGAGCTTTTTAAGCCGTTTATTATAAGAGAATTAATAAAACATGAGAGTACAACGCTTAAATCAGCAAGAAAAATGCTTGAAAGAAACGATGCGAAAGTCTGGAATATACTCGAAAAAGTTACACGAAATCACCCCGTTCTTTTAAACAGAGCTCCAACATTGCATAGATTAGGTATTCAGGCCTTTGAACCCGTTTTGGTCGAAGGAAAATCAATACAGCTTCATCCTCTTACCTGCGCGGCTTTCAATGCGGACTTTGATGGGGACCAAATGGCAGTCCATTTACCTATGTCTCTTGAAGCTCAACTTGAAGCAAAAGTGTTGATGATGGCTACAAGAAATATTCTCTCGCCTGCTTCAGGAAAACCTATTGCTGTTCCTTCGCAGGATATGGTTTTGGGTAGTTGCTATCTTACAAAAGAGAAGATAGGCGTTCCTGGTGAAGGTAAGATTTTTTCATCGGTAAGTGAAGTTATAAGTGCTTATCAGTCTAAGAAAGTAGATTTGCAAGCAAAAATTAAAGTTGCGGGTATCACAAATATAAGAGACGAAAAACTAAAGGAAAATGAACAATTAGATGTTACAAAGTGGAAAAGTTATAAATCTGAAGACGACAAAGAAATTATTAATTATACTACCGTTGGAAGAGTTATATTCAACGAGCAGCTTCCTAAAAACGATGACGGTTCTTATGTTTTTGGGTATCAAAATAAGAGTATGACAAAGAAAGAACTTGGCAATCTTGTCGACAGATGTTATAAAGAACTTGGTCAATATAGAACTGTAGTTCTTTTAGACGAAATAAAGAAGATGGGTTACAAGTATGCAACTCTTGCAGGGGTTTCTATATCTGTAGACGAAATGAAAATTCCACCTAAAAAAGAGAAGATGGTAAAAGAAGCAAAATTAAAAATTAAAGAAATTGAAAAACAAGCAAGACTTGGATTGATAACAGAATCAGAACGTTACAATAAAATCATCGATATTTGGACAAAAGTCACTGACGAAGTTGCGGATATTATGTTTGATGAAATGAGAAAAGAAGAAATAGAAAGTTATAAATGTGGCAAAAATCGTTTCAACTCGATATTTATGATGGCAGATTCTGGTGCTAGAAGTTCAAGACAGCAGGTAAGGCAGCTTGCAGGTATGCGCGGACTTATGGCAAAACCTCAGAAGAAGCTTACCGGCGGTATTGGTGAAATTATTGAAACTCCTATTACTTCAAATTTTAGGGAAGGTCTTACTGTGTTGGAATACTTTATTTCAACTCACGGAGGACGTAAAGG
>BNVZ01000065.1 GCA_025998475.1 Endomicrobiia bacterium
TGCTATTGTTGCTGTTATGCGTAAATTATTAGTCATTATTAACAATTGTTGTAAACAGTTTTACCTTGATAGGTCTTATATGAACGCCTAATTATACTTCCTTTTAAGGTCTTTTTATCAACTTTTTTTAAGTGGGTTGATAGAAGGGCTCCAGTAAAATATAAACAATGGTAGTTATCATGAAAACAAACAAAAAGAGAATGTTGTTTTTGTTATGCTAAGAATTAAGTGAAAGGATGGAAAAATGAATGTAATTGTTTGTATTAAGCAGGTGCCTAACACGACTAATGTGCAAATTGACCCCGAAAATGGTAGACTCAAAAGAGATGGTGTAGAATCCACAATAAATCCTTTTGATGAATATGCCATAGAAGAAGGCGTAAAAATTAAGGAAAGAATCGGGGGAAAGGTTAGTGTTGTTACAATGGGGCCTCCTCAGGCCGAATCTGCCTTAAGAGAAGCTGTTTCGAAGGGAATAGATGAGGCTGTTTTGGTAAGTGATAGAGCTTTTGGCGGAGCAGATACTCTGGCAACATCTTACACTTTATCATTGGCAATAAAAGCTATTGGATATTATGACATCATAATTTGCGGAAAGCAGGCATCTGATGGCGATACTGCTCAAGTTGGCCCAGGAATTGCGGAAATGCTCAATATCCCCCATATAGCTTATGTTAAAAAAATAGAAGCTGTTGATGATAAACTAATCAGAGTTGAAAGAATGATGGAGGATGGGTATGACTTGATAGAAAGCCCAGTTCCTGTCCTTTTAACGGTTGTTAAAGAAATAAATAATCCTAGAGTTGCATCGCTTAAAGGCAAAATGGCTGCTAAAAAAGCTGTTATTAAAACGCTTGATGCCGCTGCTATTGGTGCTGATATTAAAAAAACGGGCCTTAATGGATCTCCTACTCAGGTTATGAAAATTTTTACACCGCCAAAGAGAGTTGGTGGAGAAAAATTTGTTGGTAAAGCTCAGGAAGTTGCTGCTGCTTTGGTTAAGAGATTGTCGGATATTGGAATCATATAAAACCATTAGTTTTGAGAATTTAGGGGTTTTCAATGCCAAATAGTATAAAGGTATTAAATGATAAATGCGTAGGATGTGGAATGTGCGAAAGCGTGTGTCCTTTCGTGGCGGTTTCGATAATTGAAAGACAGGAGCATCCTAAGAAATTTAAACTTGCAGTGATAGATTTAAACAAGTGTACACATTGTGGGACTTGTGCTCAAAACTGTAAGTTTAATGCGATAGAACTTAAAAAAGATGCGCCGAACTCAGATGTTGACAAAAGTTTGTATAAAGGTGTATGGATTTATGCGCAACAGAGACACGGGGAGATATCAAGTGTCGTTTACGAACTTTTAAATGAAGGCAAAAGGCTTGCAAATGAATTGGATACAACTTTGAGCGCAGTTTTAATTGGCGATAATACTAAATCGAAAGCTCAAGAATTGATAAATAGAGGTGCAGATAAGGTTTATGTTTGCGATGATCCGATTTTTATTGAATTCCAAGATGATCCTTATACAGACGTTTTATCGCAACTTATAGAAAAAGAAAAACCTGAAATTATTCTGATGGGCGCAACAAATATAGGGCGTTCATTTGCATCAAGAGTTGCTGCAAGAATTCATACTGGGTTAACCGCGGATTGCACTTTTTTGGAAATAGATTTAGAGACGAGAAATCTTCAACAGACAAGACCTGCCTTTGGCGGAAATATCATGGCTACTATTTTAACTCCGGGACACCGTCCGCAGATGGCGACTGTAAGACATAAAGTTTTTAAGGAAGCAAAAGTTGAAGCCCTAAGAAACGGCGAAATTATTGATTTTAAAGTTGATACTCAAACTTTGATAAATAGAACAAAGTTTTTAGGATTTGTAAAAAATGCCACCACGGTTGCCAATGTTTCCGATGCAAACATTATTGTATCGGGCGGAAGGGGCGTAGGGAAAGCTGAAGGATTTAAACTTCTTGAAGAATTTGCATATCTTCTTGGAGGAGCGGTAGGCGCTTCTAGAGCTGCAGTTGACTCAGACTGGATACCTTATTCTCACCAGATAGGGCAGACAGGTAAAACAGTTGTTCCAAAACTTTATATTGCTTGCGGAATATCAGGGCAGATACAACATACCATAGGTATGAGTTCATCTGACATTATTGTTGCGATAAATAAAGACTCTTCATGTAATATGATGCAGATTGCGACGTATGCTTTGGAGGGCGATCTATACGAAATAATTCCGAACATAATAAAAGAGATCAAACTGTCTAGATGTAATAATTAAAGCATGTTTTCGCCCCCACCAAACGCATGAAAAGTATTTTGCGGCAAGAGGAGGGTAACCATCCTCACCATGCTCAAGTGGCCGAAATTCTCAAGGCATACTGTTTACCGGGACCTTCGCATCTTGCGCATGTTGCAAGACTCGTGCTCCTTGTTTGCCGACATTGTTATTTTTTTTGGTTTTCGGTTGTGGAATTGAATTTTTCTGACGGTTCCACGTGGTAGTTTTTGATTTTTTATATTTTTGACGCGTTTTTGCGTTTTTGTGTTGATAACAAAGGTGTTTTATAGGTTTTAACACTAAAAACTCAAAAAACTTTGATTTATTTGGGAGGTTGATGGATATATGAGAAAAATTTCAGCTTATGTTTTAACAAAAAATGAAGAAAGACATATAAAAGACTGCGTAGAAAGCATCAATTGGGCTGATGAGATTATTATTATTGATGATTTTAGTACAGATAATACTGTAGAAATAGCGAGCAAAATGGGTTGTAAAGTTGTGCAGAATAAATTTGAATATTTTGGCAAACAAAGAAATTTTGCTTTATCTCAATGTTTGCATGAATGGGTTATATGTATTGACGCGGATGAAAAAATAACCCCTGAACTAAGATTAGAAATTGAATGCGAACTGCAAAATTCTCCTACATACGATGCCTTTATCGCTTCTAGAAAAAGTAAATTCATAAATAAATGGATTTTACACTCAGGATGGTACCCGGATTACAGACATCCTGTGCTTTTTAATAAAAATAAAATGAAGTATAAAGATCAGTTAGTGCATGAAGATATTGACTATAAAGGCAAAAAATTTTACTTCAAGGGTAGTATTTTACACTATCCTTACGACAATATAAAACAGTTCGTAAAAAAGTCCGATTTGTATACTGATTTGGGTGCGGAAGAAATGTTTAAAAAGGGCGTAAAATTTACGGTTTTAAATCTTTTTGTAAATCCTTTTGTGATGTTTGTAAAAATGTATGTCATTAAAAGAGGGTTTCTTGATGGATTAGCGGGATTAATACTTGCATTGTCATATTCTTCGTTTTATACTTTGATGAAATATATAAAACTTTGGAACCTCGAAAGTAAATGAAATTTTTATACCCGCTGTATTTGATTTATTCTCTCGTGCGTAAGGACTGCAGGTTTTAAATTTTTTTCTTCTAAAAAATTTAAAAGTTCTATTACAATCGGAGTCTTGCCCGTACCACCCCACGTAATATTACCAATGCTTATCACTGGCTTCGAAAGTCTCTTTGCATTGCTAAACTTTTTGTTTAGTTTACACACGAGAGAATAAATCAAATACAGCGGGTATAAAAATTTCATTTACTTTCGAGGTTCCAAAGTTTTATATATTTCATCAAAGTATAAAACGAAGAATATGACAATGCAAGTATTAATCCCGCTAATCCATCAAGAAACCCTCTTTTAATGACATACATTTTTACAAACATCACAAAAGGATTTACAAAAAGATTTAAAACCGTAAATTTTACGCCCTTTTTAAACATTTCTTCCGCACCCAAATCAGTATACAAATCGGACTTTTTTACGAACTGTTTTATATTGTCGTAAGGATAGTGTAAAATACTACCCTTGAAGTAAAATTTTTTGCCTTTATAGTCAATATCTTCATGCACTAACTGATCTTTATACTTCATTTTATTTTTATTAAAAAGCACAGGATGTCTGTAATCCGGGTACCATCCTGAGTGTAAAATCCATTTATTTATGAATTTACTTTTTCTAGAAGCGATAAAGGCATCGTATGTAGGAGAATTTTGCAGTTCGCATTCAATTTCTAATCTTAGTTCAGGGGTTATTTTTTCATCCGCGTCAATACATATAACCCATTCATGCAAACATTGAGATAAAGCAAAATTTCTTTGTTTGCCAAAATATTCAAATTTATTCTGCACAACTTTACAACCCATTTTGCTCGCTATTTCTACAGTATTATCTGTACTAAAATCATCAATAATAATAATCTCATCAGCCCAATTGATGCTTTCTACGCAGTCTTTTATATGTCTTTCTTCATTTTTTGTTAAAACATAAGCTGAAATTTTTCTCATATATCCATCAACCTCCCAAATAAATCAAAGTTTTTTGAGTTTTTAGTGTTAAAACCTATAAAACACCTTTGTTATCAACACAAAAACGCAAAAACGCGTCAAAAATATAAAAAATCAAAAACTACCACGTGGAACCGTCAGAAAAATTCAATTCCACAACCGAAAACCAAAAAAAATAACAATGTCGGCAAACAAGGAGCACGAGTCTTGCAACATGCGCAAGATGCGAAGGTCCCGGTAAACAGTATGCCTTGAGAATTTCGGCCACTTGAGCATGGTGAGGATGGTTACCCTCCTCTTGCCGCAAAATACTTTTCATGCGTTTGGTGGGGGCGAAAACATGCTTTAATTATTACATCTAGACAGTTTGATCTCTTTTATTATGTTCGGAATTATTTCGTATAGATCGCCCTCCAAAGCATACGTCGCAATCTGCATCATATTACATGAAGAGTCTTTATTTATCGCAACAATAATGTCAGATGAACTCATACCTATGGTATGTTGTATCTGCCCTGATATTCCGCAAGCAATATAAAGTTTTGGAACAACTGTTTTACCTGTCTGCCCTATCTGGTGAGAATAAGGTATCCAGTCTGAGTCAACTGCAGCTCTAGAAGCGCCTACCGCTCCTCCAAGAAGATATGCAAATTCTTCAAGAAGTTTAAATCCTTCAGCTTTCCCTACGCCCCTTCCGCCCGATACAATAATGTTTGCATCGGAAACATTGGCAACCGTGGTGGCATTTTTTACAAATCCTAAAAACTTTGTTCTATTTATCAAAGTTTGAGTATCAACTTTAAAATCAATAATTTCGCCGTTTCTTAGGGCTTCAACTTTTGCTTCCTTAAAAACTTTATGTCTTACAGTCGCCATCTGCGGACGGTGTCCCGGAGTTAAAATAGTAGCCATGATATTTCCGCCAAAGGCAGGTCTTGTCTGTTGAAGATTTCTCGTCTCTAAATCTATTTCCAAAAAAGTGCAATCCGCGGTTAACCCAGTATGAATTCTTGCAGCAACTCTTGATGCAAATGAACGCCCTATATTTGTTGCGCCCATCAGAATAATTTCAGGTTTTTCTTTTTCTATAAGTTGCGATAAAACGTCTGTATAAGGATCATCTTGGAATTCAATAAAAATCGGATCATCGCAAACATAAACCTTATCTGCACCTCTATTTATCAATTCTTGAGCTTTCGATTTAGTATTATCGCCAATTAAAACTGCGCTCAAAGTTGTATCCAATTCATTTGCAAGCCTTTTGCCTTCATTTAAAAGTTCGTAAACGACACTTGATATCTCCCCGTGTCTCTGTTGCGCATAAATCCATACACCTTTATACAAACTTTTGTCAACATCTGAGTTCGGCGCATCTTTTTTAAGTTCTATCGCATTAAACTTACAGTTTTGAGCACAAGTCCCACAATGTGTACACTTGTTTAAATCTATCACTGCAAGTTTAAATTTCTTAGGATGCTCCTGTCTTTCAATTATCGAAACCGCCACGAAAGGACACACGCTTTCGCACATTCCACATCCTACGCATTTATCATTTAATACCTTTATACTATTTGGCATTGAAAACCCCTAAATTCTCAAAACTAATGGTTTTATATGATTCCAATATCCGACAATCTCTTAACCAAAGCAGCAGCAACTTCCTGAGCTTTACCAACAAATTTTTCTCCACCAACTCTCTTTGGCGGTGTAAAAATTTTCATAACCTGAGTAGGAGATCCATTAAGGCCCGTTTTTTTAATATCAGCACCAATAGCAGCGGCATCAAGCGTTTTAATAACAGCTTTTTTAGCAGCCATTTTGCCTTTAAGCGATGCAACTCTAGGATTATTTATTTCTTTAACAACCGTTAAAAGGACAGGAACTGGGCTTTCTATCAAGTCATACCCATCCTCCATCATTCTTTCAACTCTGATTAGTTTATCATCAACAGCTTCTATTTTTTTAACATAAGCTATATGGGGGATATTGAGCATTTCCGCAATTCCTGGGCCAACTTGAGCAGTATCGCCATCAGATGCCTGCTTTCCGCAAATTATGATGTCATAATATCCAATAGCTTTTATTGCCAATGATAAAGTGTAAGATGTTGCCAGAGTATCTGCTCCGCCAAAAGCTCTATCACTTACCAAAACAGCCTCATCTATTCCCTTCGAAACAGCTTCTCTTAAGGCAGATTCGGCCTGAGGAGGCCCCATTGTAACAACACTAACCTTTCCCCCGATTCTTTCCTTAATTTTTACGCCTTCTTCTATGGCATATTCATCAAAAGGATTTATTGTGGATTCTACACCATCTCTTTTGAGTCTACCATTTTCGGGGTCAATTTGCACATTAGTCGTGTTAGGCACCTGCTTAATACAAACAATTACATTCATTTTTCCATCCTTTCACTTAATTCTTAGCATAACAAAAACAACATTCTCTTTTTGTTTGTTTTCATGATAACTACCATTGTTTATATTTTACTGGAGCCCTTCTATCAACCCACTTAAAAAAAGTTGATAAAAAGACCTTAAAAGGAAGTATAATTAGGCGTTCATATAAGACCTATCAAGGTAAAACTGTTTACAACAATTGTTAATAATGACTAATAATTTACGCATAACAGCAACAATAGCA
>BNVZ01000066.1 GCA_025998475.1 Endomicrobiia bacterium
AAATAGAAAGATTTATCAGATGATTATAGTAGAAAACATTAAAGTATTTGTTAAAAGGTTCAAAATAGTCTAAAGAATAGATAAGTAATAGCAGAAGACGCTTTGGACTGCGATTTAACTCAGGGTTCAGGTATTTGTATTCTTGAATTTAATGCTCAAGTTGTGCGGGAGGGCTAATGTACAAAAACCACTGTCCTTGTTTGTTGGCATTGGTCTGGAAAACATTAAAAATCCTTACTTATCAAAAAAGTCGTAAAATGTGTCAAAATGTAAGAAATCAGAAATTATCACATGGAAACATCAGAAATTTTTAACGCCGCAGCCAACTAGAGACCAATACCACAAAAACGGTGAACTACTTGCTTTCAAGAATTTTTGCCAATGCTGTTTTGGCGCCAGAATGCCCTTGTTCCGCTGCTTTTTTAAACCAGTTAATTGCTTCTTTGTAATCTTGTTTTACTCCTTTACCTTCGTGATACATCACACCCAAGTTATATTGAGCGTCAGCATTTCCTTGTTCCGCTGCTTTTTTAAACCAGTTAATTGCTTCTTCGTAATCTTGTTTTGCTCCTTTTCCTTCGTAATACATCACACCCAAGTTATTTTGAGCCTCGGCATTTCCTTGTTCTGCTGACTTTTCATACCAGTTAAATGCCTCTTTGTAATTTTGTTTTGCTCCTTTTCCTTCGCGATACATCACACCCAAGTTATATTGAGCCCAAGCATTTCCTTGTTCTGCTGCTTTTTTAAACCAGTTAAATGCTTCTTTATAGTCTTGTTCCTCTCCTTTTCCTTCGTGATACATCACACCCAAGTTATTTTGAGCCTCGACATTTCCTTGTTCTGCTGACTTTTTATACCAGCTAGTTGCCTCTTCGTAATCTTGTTTTGCTCCTTTTCCTTCGCGATACATCACACCCAAGTTATATTGAGCCCAAGCATTTCCTTGTTCTGCTGACTTTTTATACCAGTTAATTGCTTCTTTGTAATCTTGTTTTACTCCTTTTCCTTCGTGATACATCAAACCTAAGCTATTTTGAGCCCGAGCATTTCCTTGTTCTGCTGACTTTTTAAACCAGTTAATTGCTTCTTTATAATCTTGTTTTACTCCTTCTTTTCCTTTGAGATACGTCCAACCTAAGTAACATTGAGCCTTAGCATCTCCTTGTTCCGCTGCTTTTTTAAGCCAGTTAAATGCTTCTTTATAGTCTTGTTCCTCTCCTTTTCCATTATCATACATCAAATCCAACTTATTTTGAGCCTCGACATTTCCTTGTTCTGCTTTTTTTTTGAGTTGATCAATTGTTTTTTTATCATTTTGGGATACACTTTCTTCTTTGATATCAGATACACCCAAACAAATGTTTGTGCATACAAACATTGCTAGTACTACTAGCATATTCCTTACTCTTTTGTGCTTGCCTAGAAACTTTACTTTTATCATCCTTTTTCTCCTTGATATAAAATTATGTTAGCTAAATCTCTTCTTTGTATGTCTATGTGGAGTCCTCGTGATTTAGCAGACAATAAGTTAAACTATTTTTTGTTAACGCTGATAGTGTATCATATCCGATGGCTAAAATGTCTAGGACACCTAATAAATTTCAGTAGACCTCCCGCACAACTTGAGTGTTAATTTCAAAATTACAAATACCTGAAACTCAAGTTAAATCGCAGTCCAAAGGGTCTTTTGCGGTCTATAGCTATCTTATACTATTTTGAACCTTTTAACAAATACTTTAATGTTTTCTACTATAATCATCTGATGAATCTTTCTCTTTAACTCCTTATCTTCTTTTGTCAGCTTTTTAGTGTTTGTTTGATTTCTTTTTTTAGAACTAGTGTGTTTGTATGTATTCTGCCTAAGGCCTCCTAAATTGTATCTGCCATGTATCTTATTGTCTTTCTTTGCATAAATACATGCCTACTAAAATAAACCAAAATCGTGCTCCTTGCCCTATCAATCGCTGTGCATATTACTTGCTTGCCTTTAATTTAACTACTACCAACGGTTATTGTATGTCTATTATTCTTTTCGCTAAACCACTTTTGATTTAACTACTATCAACGGTTATTGTATGTCTATTATTCTTTTCGCTTTCGCCACTTTCGCTGTTTTTTTAGGTCTTTGTATCAATCTCTAGCATAATCACTGCTACTTCTACTTCTGCACCTTCCCTTAATAATCCCTTCTTCCCATCTAGTGCATATTCCCCACTATTATTAATACTTCTTCTACGTGCTTTATCGTCCTATATGCACAACTTTTGCTGACATTGTAACTGTCTCAGGTCTAATAAATACGTCCTATATTGCCCTAAAGTATTCAAACATCATCTTTACCATCTTCTCTATACTCAATTTTCTCTTTGCTCACCTACTTGTCCTATCTTTTCTTACTCCCGACTATCCTTTGTTTTATCAAATGCTTTCTTTACTTCCATTAATACTAAACCCATTCCATCTGACCTGCCTGCTTTCTTTTTCTGTTTCATAGTACTTCTATTGTACTTTTATATATTAGTTATGCAAGAGGTCTATTATATCAACAACCAAAGCAATCAATTAAAAGAGCTTATAAGCCACCCGAGAAGATCTTAAAGAGATGTTTGCAAAAAAGAACAATCCTAAAGGACATTTTGGCGGGTAAAGTAGCTAGGAGTCCGTAAGAATAATCATTGAAGCATTACTCAAGCAACTAGAAGGTATAGAGCAAGAAATCAAAGAGCGTATGGACAAAGACGAACAATTAAAGGCAGTTAGTGGAAGTGAAAAAGGGACGTTTGATAAATGCGCAAAAATAATCAAAAAGGAGCAAAGAAAACTTAAGGAAGTGCGTTCTTCATCTATAATTTTATAGCTCGCTTATTAAAACTTTTGACTGAGTTTTATCTTTCATATTTTTTACTAAAACTTTCCCTATCTTAAACTCTGTTTTAGCAAAAATTATTGTTTTAAAAGCGTGTATTTTATTTGCAAACTTTAATTGACTTGTTAAATTCTTATCATTTATAGGACCGAAAACAGAAATATCTTTATTGTCTTTTAATCCGTTTCTTGTTACATTTATGGCAAAAGCAAAAGCATCGTTAAAAAGTTCTTGATCCGCAATAGCCACAAAAATTTTCTCAGGGTTGTAAAGATTATTAAAGAAATCTGTATTTTGCGCCGCAAGAAGAGCTCTTTGCGAACCTAAAGCAAAACCCACTGCCGGAGTATTTTGCCCACCAATTTCTTTAACGAGATTATCGTACCTTCCTCCAGCCGCAAGCGCATCTTGCGAACCTACAGCATCTGAACGAATCTCAAAAACAGTCCTTGTGTAATAATCCAGCCCTCTTACAAGTTTTCCGTCAACAACACAATTACACCCTGCGCTTCTAAGCAACGACCGTACCATATTAAATTTGCCACTACAATCATCGCATAAATAATCCGGCATTTGTGGCGCATCTGTAAATTTACATGAATCCACTTTGCAATCAAGAACTCTTAAAGGGTTTTTATCAAGTCTCCTTATGCAGTCTTGGCACAAATCCCCGACAGATGCAAAATATTTAACCAATGCTTCTTTAAAAAGCGGTCTGCATTTTTGGCAACCTAAAGAATTTATATGCACCTTTATTTCGCTTATGCCTATAGAGGCAAGCAAATCTTGAGCAAGAATAATAATCTCCGCATCTGCTGCGGGAGACGAACTGTCATAAAATTCAGCTCCAATCTGGTGAAATTGTCTGTATCTGCCAGCTTGAGGCCTTTCGTAGCGAAACATTTCTCCAACGTAAAAAAATTTTCCCGCAGGATTTGAAACGCCCATTCTGTGCTCAATAAAAGCTCTTGCTAAAGAAGCTGTACCTTCGGGACGAAGCGCAAGTTTTCTACCGCCTTTGTCTTCGAAAATATACATTTCTTTTTCTACTATATCCGTAACCTGTCCTATCGAACGCATAAAAAGAGAAGCGTCTTCAAATATAGGCGTTCTCACTTCTTCAAACCCATGTTTTCTAAAAATCTCTTTAGATTTTTGCTCCAGCAAACTCATATCTAAAGCGTTTGCTCCAAAAATATCACGCGTTCCTCGCGACGCTTTATAATTCATTTTTTACTTCCTTAATCTTTGCTATTTCTTCTTTAAGCTCTATCTTACTACTGCCATCCATACCTATTACTCCAGCTGAAATAATAAATTGAAAAGCTTGCTCTACACCATAATCAGTATAAATAACATCTTCCTCCTTAATCAACAACAAAAATCCAGTCGTGGGGTTAGGCGCTGTAGGCATAAAAGCACAGATACGCTTCTCTCCTTTTATCATTTGGACCCCTGTTAAAAAAGCAACGTTGTAAACCTCTTTATTTGGATAATAGACAAAAATAACCTGTTTAAAACTTTTTTTATTGTCAGTTCCAAATATAAAATTTACAAATTGTTTTGCCGCAGAATGTACTGTGCCTAAAATAGGCAGTTTTTCGATAAGTTTTTCTATAAAACCTAAAGTGCGTTTTCCAAAAACTCTATTTGTAATAAAACCAAGTACCAAAATGCACATTATTGAAACAAAAAAACTTAAAATTTTTGCTAGAATGTGCTGCCAATACGTATCTGAAACACAATAACTTACTGCAGGGAGAGTAAAACTGCCTACCCATTTAAAAAGAGTAGCAACAACACGGTAAGTTAACCAAAGTGGAATTATAACCACTAATCCAGTTGCCAAGTATGTTTTAACTAAAACCTTAAATTTCTCTTTTAGACTTTTTTTGTTTTGTTTTTTATTTTCCATAGATAAATGCCTTGCCTGCCTTTAAAATTTTGTTAAGTTTTGTTTGAGAATCAGATTCAGCATATATCCTTACCACCGGTTCCGTGCCTGAAAGCCTAAATCCTATCCATGTATTATCATCCAAAATAAACTTATCCCCGTCAATAGTTATTCTCTTCTGGATTTTCATACCTGCAATGCTTTTGCAAGTTTTATTTTTTAAGGTATCTCTAAAAGCTTGCAAAGTCTGGCGTGGCAAAGAAAAATTTAGTCTTGATGTTAAAACTTCACCTGTAAGTTTTTTAACATCTTTTAACAACTCTGCTATAGATTTTTTGCTCATTACAACGGCTTCAACCACTAAAAGACATGCCAAAATACCGTCTTTTTCAGGGATATGCCCTCTTATTGTAAGCCCTCCCGATTCTTCCCCTCCAATTATAAACTTATCAGGATTATTTACCATAATATCGCCAATGTACCTAAAACCTACTGGAGTTTCAACAACATCCACTCCAATTTTAGCCGCAAGTTTATTTACAAGATGCGTAGTCATAACAGTTTTTGCAACAATACCTGTCCATCCTCTTGTTTTGTTTAAATGGTACAATAGGACTGGTATAGCCTGATTTGGAGTTATAAAAGTTCCGTCGGAATCTATAACTCCGAATCTGTCTGCATCTCCATCAACTGAAAGCCCGAGTTTATACGGCCCCTGCTTAACCAAACGCGCAAGTTCCGTAAGATTTTTTTCAGACGGTTCAGGTGCCCCTCCGCCAAACATTGTATCTCTATTTTTGTTGATGGTTACATTGCATATCCCGGCATCCTCAAGCAACGCGTCAAGATAATTGTTGCCTGTACCGTGCAAAACATCAGTTGCAGCTTTTATTTTTGACTTTCTTAAAGCTTTAAAATCTACAAGCTCTTTTATCTTTTTCATGTATACAGGACGTGGATTATATATTTCTATAAGTTTTCTTTTAACAGCCAAATCAAAAGGAATGAATTTGATATTTATGCCTTGTATAAGAGCGCAGTATTTTTCTATTTTCTGAGTTGTTTCAGGCAAAGCAGCACCGCCCCACTTGGATGAATATTTTAAACCGTTGTATTTATAGAGGTTATGACTTGCGGTAAAATTAATACCTCCAGCAAGTTTAGAATTTATAACGTTATAAGCTATTACAGGCGTTGGAGTATCTCTATTGCAAAGTAATACCTTTATACCATTCCCAACTAAAATTTCCGAAGCTGTTTTGGCAAAATTTTCCGACATAAATCTAGTGTCGTATCCTACAATGACAGAAACTGCAGTTTTTCTATGTTCTTCATTAATAAGATTTGCTATAGCTTGCGTAACAATAGCAACATTGTCATATGTAAATTCTTCAGCTATAATCCCTCTCCAGCCTGACGTTCCAAATTTAATCATATTTACCTTCATTGCTAAGATATGTCGTTTTTAGCCTGTCATTCTTTTTCTTTGTCGGCGTATAATTTCAATTGGAAAATATAAATTCGCCCATGCTATGGCCAAGTTGCTTTAGTGGTCTGCCTAAAAACTTTTGCTACCCCACTATTATCCCATCCTGAGCTTGTTTGGACATCTAATGTTGTTTTTTACGATAAGATGGCAGAAACAAAATTAGTAGTATGATAAATACAAAAACCCACCAAAATCATGGGTTTTTAGAGAGACCCTTTAAGTTGCACCTTAACAAAAAAGAAGATAAGCTTTTGTTAAGAAGATAGCACAAAAGAAGAATCTTTATGTCAAGCTCGCCACGTATTTCTTTTGAAACTGCAGTATAGCGCAATTTGAAACAGTTTGACTATTTGACTATGCCCAAGTTCTTTTGTCACTGCCATAAAACGGAAATCCATGTTTTAGTAAACTTAGTCTGTTTTACTACAGTAAACATTCCAGAATATTATCTATCACAAAACAGCCAAAATACCAGTTGAGAAGTATTATAATTATATCAATATAAAATTGGTTGATCAACCCACTGTAGAATCCCATACGACAAGCGTATGAAAGAAAATTATAGATATCCCAAAATCACACCAAATTTTTAAAAAAGCTCTTTTTCTTTTTAAATTCTCATCATTTTCTCTTGCCCACATCCCTAAATTTGTTCCTTAAGAAACAAGT
>BNVZ01000067.1 GCA_025998475.1 Endomicrobiia bacterium
AAAAAACAAAAATAAAGTGGTAATTAATTTACCAAGAGGAGTAGTCGAATAATGGAAACCATAAAAAGAAAAAGTAAGATGGGAGAGTTATTAACGATAATGCTAAAAACGAGACTAGAAAAGATAGCAAAAAAAGTAATGACAGCAATCATAGTGTTTGGAATGGTAATAAGTCCTGCGGTTAATGCTATGGCTGACGGTGGAGATGGAGGTACATCACCAGCGCCAGTGCCAGAGCCACCGAGAATAGTAGTAGTAGATGGAGACAATCAAGAAGATCTAGCAGAACCTGACCCAGACAAAGCTCCAGTGGCAGAAACAGTGACAGAACCAGATGCGGAAACGGAACATGTACCAGCGGCAGCACCAGCAGTAAAGCAGATAGAGCCAGAGTCTGCCTCAGAGGCAACAGCAGATCCAATGGCAGAATCAAATGCGCAAGCAAAGAATGAACTGGCGCAAGGAACGGCACTAGCACAGGAAGATGTATTATCATTGTCTTCTTCATCAGATACAGATTCTTCATCAGGTAAAGATTCAGATACAGATAATGATTCATTGTCTTCTTCATCAGATACAGATTCTTCATCAGGTAAAGATTCAGATACAGATAATGATTCATTGTCTTCTTCATCAGATACAGATTCTTCATCAGGTAAAGATTCAGATACAGATTCAGATACAGATAATGATTCATTGTCTTCTTCATCAGATACAGATTCTTCATCAGGTAAAGATTCAGATACAGATTCAGATACATATAATGATTCATTGTCTCCATCATCTGCCTTGTCATCATCCTCAACTGCATCGATAGTAAAGCGATCAGAAACGCCAGACCCAATGGCAGAACCAGAGCCAGCAGCAGAACCAGCCCGAGAAGGACTAACAGAAAGGCTTCACACGGCTGTTGACGAGCAAGCAGCTGCAAAGAGAGAAGTTGAGAGGCTAAGAGATAAAGAGGCTAGTGTTATTGAAGAAGAGAGAGGATGTATTGAAGATGCGTATAGAAAAAAGGAAGATGCCAAGGAAAATGTTGAGGAAAAGAAACAGGCCGTGAAAGAAGCTGAGCAAAATAATAGACAGACTGGTCTTAGTGGGGACGCTAGGAGTGCTTTGGAGCAGGAGCAGCTTGACATTATGGAAGCTAACAAGCAGCTTGACATAGAAATCGCTGATTGTGAAGATATTATAGGTGATCAGAAGACTTATAATGAGGAGGAGCGAGCCGAGGCATTTTCTTCAAAGGGAAAGACACAAACTAAAATGGATGTTAATTTAGCTAGGAATAGCAAGATACAGGGTATTCTTGATGAAGATACTGCCAAGAAGGCAGAGGATGCGGAATTGCTAGAGAAAGCAGAGGCGGAATTGGATGAAGCTGAGGCTGAAGCTGCACAGTGGGATAAGAATGTTGCGATGGCTGAACGTCAAGCTAATGATGCAATAAAAGAAATAGCCCAAACTCGCAATAGGGCCGAGGCGCATTATGCAGCTACTCAAGCAAGAGTTGCCGATGAGTTGACTGAATTTGTGGTTAATGATGGTGATGATCAGATGGATCGAGATGTACAGGAGATACGGGAGATTGATAGGGAGATTGATGTATTGACTAATAAATCTGAAGCTATAGCTCGTGAGCAGGCTTCGATTGCTGGAGTGCATGATGTTGCAGTGGAAGATAAGAAGAAGATTGAAGGTGAAATACATAAGATTGAGGAAAATCTTAAAGAAACAAAGGTTGCTTTGGTTGCGGAAGAAAACATACTTAATAATCTTGTAAAGGAATTGAATGAGCGTAAAGACGCGGCTAATAAAAACCCAAGTACTGCGACTCAAATAAAACAAGGTGCTGTTAAGAGGCATAAGGACAGTTGCGATGCTTTAAAGCTAAAGTACAGTGAATTGTCTGAGGAGTTAGGACGGGTGAATAGAGACTTGGGTAAGGCTGATGAGAAGAAAGATGGGTTAAGGCAGCAACTTGAGAACATGGAGCATGATAAGGATCAAACTAACAATAAGCGTGATGCATTGGGACACAGAAGAAAAGAGCTTGACGCAGGAATGGAGACTGTTAAAGATGCTAAAGCTCCTCTTGAACTTGAGGTTTTAGAGGGAATTACGGTAGATGCTGATAGGATTAAGATGGAAAGATATGAAAGAGAAATCCAACGTCAAGAGGAAATAATTGACAATTTAGATAGACGAAGAGTTGGCCTTAAAGAGGAATTTAAAGGCCTAGAAGCGAATATAGAAAATCTTGATAATGTACGTGCTGAGATACGTGCAAGAATGGAAGAGATTGATGAAAGTTCTGCTGTTAAACAGGAAGGTAATACAAATCAGAACAAGTCCGATAAATCCAGGGCTCAGTTAGAAATAGAAGAACAAGAGCTGGTGGAAAAGTTAATTGGTTTAGACAATGCTATACATGACATTATGGAACGCATTGCTCGTACTGATAATTCATTAGATAAAGCCACGCAAGAACTGCAAAAATATAAACAGAAAAAAGAGGAAGGGAGAAATAAGGCTGTTGGGCGAAATATCGAGCTTAAACAACTTCGGGAGACGAGAGGAGAATTGACTGAAGAGTTAGATATAATGAAAGATCACATAGCGGAGTTGGAGAATGAGTTGGCAAGGGTTAGAGAAGAATACAGTGAAGCACAAATAGCTATTGAAGATAGGGAAACCAAATTAGAACAAGCAAGAGGGGAAGTCGCAAGGGTACAGGAAGAAGTTGAGAGGGCACATACAAAAGCTAAGGAGCTGCAATCCAGATTATCGCGAAACGCTGTTGGGTGGGTGTCATCTGATCTAAAGAAAAGAACAGAGGATGCAGAGGAAGAAGCTGAGAGAGCAAGAAGAGAAACTGCAGAAACACGTAAAGAAGCTGAGGAGGTAAAGGAAGAAAATCGAGTGTTGAAGATGGAGTTGCGTAAGCGTGGTGCAGCTAGCACAGGTGGGAGTGGAGATCAGGCAAATGAAAGAGAAAGAGAAAATGAAGAGTTGAAAAAGCGTTTTTTAGCTAAGGAAAAAGAGGCTAATGATTTGAGAGAGTTTGCTGAAAAGGCACAGGAAGAAACTGAAAGAGTAAAGGAAGAAGCTCGGAAGGCAGCAACTCTGGTAAAGGAAGAAGCTACTGTGGTAATTGTTCGTGCAGAGGGAAAAACTCGGGAGGCAATGGAAGAAATTGCTAGGTTAAATGAAAAGAATCGGGAGTTGCAGAGGAAGTTGGCTGAGAGAGAAGCTCCTGCAGATAATCGTGAAGCAGCTAGTGCAGATGAGAGTGGAGCTCGGGCTACGGAAATAGATGGAGAAAAAGAAGAGTTAAGAACTGCGTTAAATAAGGTTAAGAAAGAAGCTGAACAGGCAAAAGAAGAAAGAGAAGTGTTGAGAACTGCGGCAGACAAGGCAAAAGAAGAAAGTCGGGAAGCACAGGAAGAAGTTGCTAAGGAACAAGAAGAGAAAAAAGAGTTAAAAGCTGCGTTGGACAAGGCTAATGAAAAAAGGGAAAAAGCTGAACAGAAATTGGCTGAGAAGCAGCAGGGAACACAACAGCCAGTTGCTGCTGGGGAGCAGAAAAATTCTACCCCTAATGCTGCCAAAATTGTTGTTGTTCCTACTGTTACTAAGGCGGGATCGGTAACACAAAACCAAACAGGTTCGTTCGCACAAGATGTCTCAGCATTTGATTAACATGACTAAAAGACTTTAAAAAACACTTTCTTGTGTGCCATCGGTTAGAGTAATAATAGAGCGATATAGCACAAGAGAGAGTAAGGCAGAGAATAAGGCAATAGATAATGATGGTAAGCATTAGCTTAATGCAAGTTTATAGCCAAACCATTTGAATGCACTATTCTTGCAGCTTAAGGGGTGAGTATACTTCTTTACATATTTTCCTTTTTTTATGGTACAATTTATCATGACCACATAGAAAGCAAAAGAGAAAAAACGATGAAAAAAGTGACAGGGTTAATAACGATAATATTAGGATTAATAATAAGTTCATGCGATAAAAAGAACGCTGGACTTGTAAACAGAAGAACTGCTCCACATGAGAAAATAGAAGAAATAGAAGCAAAAGAAAGAGTAAGAATAGAATCAGAACAAGCACTAGCAAAAGAAGAAGAAAGATCAAGAGAACAAGCAGCACAAGCAGAAAAAGAACAAAAAGAGTCACTAGCAAAACAAGAGCCTACAGATAGCGTAGTTATACAACCACAACATCAATTGCCACCAGCAGATGGTGTAATAGCAGCACATGATCACAGTATCAGCAGTGTTCCTACACTAGCACAACCTGCATCACCACTAACACAAGCATCAGATCAAGTCAAAGGGCCATCACCAGTCCCAGAACCAGATTCCAAGCCAGAAGAATACGAGGGTTTAGGCTTGGAAGAATTGTTTGACGAAACTAAAGGGCTAGAGGAGTTTAAAGAGAAGAAAAAAATAAGTCAAAAGAAGGAAGAACAGGATCGGAAGAGGATATTATTGGCTGAGTATTTGGCTAGATATCCTGATGCAGTTGATTATTATGCTGAAAATCCGATAAGGGTACAGAGGAAAGCTGATTGTTTGTACGAGTGGGAACAGGAGACAAAGCGGAGAGGCGAGGAGAGAGCGATAAGGTACGAGTTGGAAAAGAGAGAGGACGAGGAGAGAAAGAGAAAGGCAGATGAGGAGTGGGAGAACGGAGGGGCAGAAGAGTATGAGAGAGTGCTCGATCGTAATATAGAGAGAAGGGTAGAGAAACTGAACGAAGCTAAATTTTGGTGCGAGGCGGAAGAGGATATAGAGACACTGGGTAGTATCGAAATCGGAGAGACAAAGGAAGAAACAAGAAAGGCAGAGCACTGGAGAGAGAGATAAAGGGGAAGTAGAGGCATGTGAGAAGAGAAATACAAATAGAACACAGAGGAAAGTAAAGAGACAGACAAATACACGGAGAGATACGAAATAGAAGCTGACAAATATACAAAGAAATGAAGAAAGTACAGCAGAGTAAGAGCATAGATGCAGAGAGAGAGCATAGATACAGAAAAAGAGACATTTTAGACTATCAAACTGACAAATTGATAACATTTCAAAAAACAACTCTTGCAGCTTAAATGGTTAATAACGATAATATTAGGATTGATAATAATCTCATGCGATAAAAAGAACGCTTCCTCGTAAACAGAAGAGTTGTTACCCATGAGAAAATAGAAAAGACAGAAGAAGTACAAACAACAAAAGTAAAAGAAGAAGTAAAATTAGCAGTAACACCGCTCGAATCAGAGCAAGTATCAAAACAAGAAAAAGTGCAAGGCCCAGTGGCAGATCCAATACCAGAACCAACAAAAAAGTAAGAATCAGCGCTCGATACAAACAAAAATCTAGCGCAAGTATCAGAACCAACAAAAGTAGTAGAAAAAGAAAGAATAAGATTAGAAGAAGAAAAAGTACAAACAAAACCAAAACAAGAAGATGTAGAAGATCAACATAAGCTACTTACTGAGTATTATGCTGACCATGCAACAATGGCTAGGTTTTATATCATGTTCCCACCTACGCCTGAGAAAAAGCAGGAGTTTCTGGATCGTTGGTTGAAAGAAAAAGAGAGGAGAAGAGTGCAGAATGAGCTGATTGAGTGGAGAAGAGAGCGGGATGAGCGAGAAGAGCGGGAAGAAGCGCAAAATAAGCTACTATCTGAGTATTATGCTGACCAACCGATAATAGCTGGGTGTTATGCCTTGTATCCTCTTACGCATGAGGAGAAGAAAAAGCTAGTGGATGATTGGTTAAAAGAAAAAGAGCGGAGAATAGAGCTTGTTGAAGAGTGGGGCAGAAAGTTGGATAGAGAGCTGAACAAAGAGCGGGAAGAGGGGAAAAAAAACGGCGGGAAAAAGAGTGGAATGAAGAGCAAAGACAGCTGGAGATAAAGTTGGGAGGAGAAAATCGGGAGTGGGAAGAAGAGCCGAGAATAGTGCAACAAGAAAAGCCGAAAGAGAGATGAATAGCAAATATAGTAGAAGTAAAGAGACAGACAAATACACGGAGAAATAATGGATAGTCAGATAGATTAAGGAGAAATGAAGAAAGTAAGGCAGAGCGAGAGTGTAGATATAGATCAAGTGCTATTTTAGACCATCAAATTAACAAATTGTCATCATTTAAAAGTAGTAAGAAGTCCATTAAAATAACAAGAAATCCCTAGCATCTTTAAAACTTGAACAAACAACATTGCATACTAAAGCACCGATTCGTCTCTTTTTAGACGCGGATGGCATCACTGGTGTTAGAGTAAATGTTGACGGCGGCCATGAGCTCATCATAGGAGTTCTATAGTTTCCAAAGCCATTTTCACCTACTTAAATACAATATGTAACAATCAGGTGTTTAACCCACCAAACAAATAAAACAGCCAATGCACCGTTAGAGTCCAGCCTATAAATTTAGCCATTGTGACACCAAATTTATCGATTAAGAACTTTCCAACTTTAGTCGAGCCAATATTTTCCATGCAGAGGCAGAGTGTGAGAAGAAGACTAGTGAACATAAGGGATGTGATGTTGAAGTTAATGAGCTAAAAGAATCGTCTTCTTTATCTTCATCTTCTTCGTCACCTAGTTCATCATCTTCATCGTCTTCTTCATCGTCATCATCTTCATTTTCTTCGTCTTCATCGTCTTCCTCATCTTCATCGTTTTTTAGTTCATCTCCATCTTCTTCGTCATCATCATCATCTTCTTTGTCATCCTCTTCATCTGCATCGGCAGTAAATGGATCAGAAGCACCAAACTCAATGGCAGAACCAGAACCAACAGAGCCAGTAACCTGTGAAAAACAACCAATAGAAAGGCTCCAAGCAGCTATAAAAGAAATGGAAGATGCAGAAAAAGATGTTTCAAAATGGTCAGACGAAGA
>BNVZ01000068.1 GCA_025998475.1 Endomicrobiia bacterium
AACCAAAACCAGAACAATGCCTTGCCTTGGAGAATATTTAAATCTTAAAACGTCTTTCACTGGTGTCTTGGATCTTCCGCGAGTTTAATAGATATGCGTTTACCTTTAATATCTCGTGAACGCAAAGCCTTAATTACATTACCTACATTTTCTTGAGGAATATTAAAAAATGAAAAAGATTCTAAAATCTTAATGTTCTTTACTAAGTCGCGGCTTATTTTTGCTTTTTCTTCTATAGCGTTTACAAGATCTTCGGCTCCAACATTGTTTTTTGTACCCACATTTATAAACAGTCTTACCATACCACGATTTGTCGTGTTGGTACCAGCATATTTGTCGTTTGATACATTGGCAAAAACATCGGCTTTTTGTTCTCTTTCTTTCTTTTCAGAAGCGAATATCATTTTGAAAAGCGCCGCCGCAACGCGCAAGGGACCAGTCTCTTTTGAAACTAAAGATTTTACCATTTCTATATATTTTTCTAAATCTTTTTCTTTTAAAGTTTCCCTTATTCTATCGATCATTATTCCTTCTCTTGTTTTTCTAACCTCGTCAAACGTTGGAACTTGTATTCTTTTGATATTTGCTTTAGTATATTTTTGAATATTCATCAACTTATAATTATCTCTTCCCGAAGCAAAGCTGTATGCTTTGCCAGTTTTTCCAGCTCTTCCTGTTCTTCCAATTCTATGAATATAATCTTCATCATCTTTTGGAATATCGTAGTTAAAGACCATACTTATATCATCCACATCGATACCTCTTGCGGCAACATCTGTAGCAATAAGAAGTTTTATAGCGCCACTTCTAAATTTTGTCATTACTCTGTCTCTTTGGCCTTGATTCATATCGCCGTGAATTGCATCAGCAGAATATCCTATTGATTGAAGAGAAGAGGTAACTTCGTCAACTCGTTTTTTAGTATTGCAGAAAACAAGCGAAAGTTTTGGACCGTACATGTCAAGACATCTTGTAAGAGCTTCAAACTTTTGGTGTTCTCTAACGTCAAAATAGTACTGTTCAATTAAAGGAACTGTTGATTGTTCGCTTACGATTCTTATGGTTTCAGGATGACGTTGGAACTTTTTTGTGAGAAATAAGAATTCTTTTGGCATTGTAGCTGAAAAGAAAACAGTTTGTCTTTCTTCAGGTATCTTTCCAAGTATACGTTCTATATCATCTCTAAAACCCATATCAAGCATTTCGTCTGCTTCATCTAAAACTACAATAGACGCAACGTCAAGTTTTAATGTTTTTCGTTCTAAATGGTCTATAACCCTACCAGGTGTCCCTATAACAATTTGGACCCCTCTTGAAAGGGCAGTAATTTGCCTATTAATAGGCTGTCCGCCATAAACAGGCACAATACTTAAGTCTCCCTTATATTTTGAGAATAATTTTAACTCTTCGGCAACCTGTATTGCGAGTTCTCTGGTAGGACATAAAATTATTGCTTGTACTGCTTTATTTTCCACGTCAACTTTCTCCAAGATTGGAATGCCAAAAGCCGCTGTTTTACCAGTACCAGTTTGCGCTTGACCAATAATATCTATACCGGTCATCATTTTTGGTATAGCAAGGCTTTGAATGGGCGTAGCCTCCTTAAAACCTAAATCGGCAATTGCTTTCATCATTTCACTTGATAGACCTAACTCTTTAAACTTTAATGTTATCATTTTCAGTATTCACCTTTATGGACTTTAAGCTATATTTAAAAGGTTAACACCAATAACTGCCTCCTAAAACAACATAAATTATCGGCTTTTCCACTAAGCCTTTTATGGATTTTCAACTATATCTAAAGTAAACATTCATTTTCTCAAATGTTCCAGGTTCATCCATCAACCTTCTTCTAAAATTGTGCATACTGCACCAAACTTGAGGCCAAGCAGCTGTACCTCCGAACTAACTGCACTATTTATGGATCAGATGGATCCGACGTTGAACCATGCTGTAGTATTAAAAAATGCAAACAAGCTTGACATGAATATCCTATATTTTACACTGTCCTATTTAATATGTTCTTTTTAATAAATCCGATTAATAAATCCGAGGTTGTAAGATTTTTAATAGGCATAAACTCTTTAAGATCTAAATCTGTGTTTCATCAGGTCAGAAAAGATACTGGAATTCTGATGTAGCAGAAAGAGAGCAGATAAGATAGACGCGACATATTTGAATATCTTTAAAGAAGTGTGCAATTTTGAAACAATTTGACTTTCCAGCACCTTTGCCGCACCTATTATAACTACGCACCACCACCTTATAAGTGCAACAAATTACACCGCTACATCTTTTTTCAGTATCTTAAGTGCCTGAGCTTTTTTCTAACAGAAACTTCTCCTTTTTTTTGTTAATGCGCAATTTGAAGCGATTCGACCGTATTATATTTCAAGCACCTTTGCCACCTCTATTAAATTTGCATCCGTATCTACGCATCCATCTTTTGTAAGCGCTACAAATTGTACTGCTACATTTTCTTTCTCCAACATCTTAAATGCCTGAGCGCCTTCAAAAAAGCACGCAATCCCTACTATAGCTTTTGGGACTTGTTCTTTTATAATATGCTGTATTGCTCTGCCGCCCTTTACAACGTACAAGGCCTGATAGTTCAATTCTTTTACAAGTTTGCTTATCTCGCTTATCTTGCATCCTCCGCATTCAACGCAAACATAACAGCTGTTTTTTTCAACAGCAGCACAAACTGCAACATTGCGCATGCAGTGAGGAACAAAAACAACACGTTTGCTAAATGGAACAACAGCAAACTTTTTTGTCTGAAGTCTATTTTTTTTACACGTAAAGACCTTGCAAGAATCTTCACTATTTTTTTGCGAGATGCATAGCATAACGGTGTGATTGTATCAAATATTAACTCAAAAATCAAAAAGTCGCATCATATCGCGTAAGATGACACCGAAAATACTGCCAAAACACTATACTCTAACCTTGGTTGATGCAATGAGGTTAGAATGAAAAAGGAATTTAAAATGCAACTGCTCAAAACAAGAACAAGACAAGTACTTTAAGGTTTCTAAAAAAGAAAAAGGTCGCACTCTTGACAACTATAAACATGCTATTAAACGCTTTGCTAAACCCTATGTTTCTAAGTTTGAAAAGAAATCATCCTTGCTCTTAAACAACATCATCTCTTCTCTTCCTTTTAACACCTCTTCTTTAAACTCTGATAACGGTTTTTGAACTTATCAACCATCATCTTCAAAAATTCTGTTCTGATTTTTTAACATTACCTTTGCTAGATCTAATGATAACGTTTTTACTGAATAAAGAAATTTTACTCATATTCGTAAGGTTCTTGGTTACTTACGTTATGATCCTCCTAATATTATCGCTCTCATTAACAACCTTTATAAAGATCTCAATATCTTCTACAACCTTCTTTATCCCTTCTGCTAAACTTATTTTTAAAACCTGCATTGCATCCCTTGAGATGGTGTAAATACGAGAATCTATCAACACCATTGGTTTTTAGAAAGACTCGGTTGCAATTCTTGGAACGTTTTTTACTTTCCAGATTCTTTTTGAGAAGCTTTTATATATTTGGCAGTTTCCATAGCATCTTCAGCATAAGCATCAGCGCCAATTTCTTTTGCAAATTTTTCCGTTACGGCGGCGCCACCTATAATTATTTTTGTAGGTACATATTCTGCATTTCTTAATTTCACAACTGTTTCCATTTCTGGCATTCCAGATTCTTTTTGAAGGGCTTTTATATACTCGGCAGCTTCCATAGCATCTTCAGCATAAGCGTCAGCGCCAATTTCTTTTGCAAATTTTTCCGTTACGGCGGCGCCACCTATAATTATTTTTGTAGGTACATGTTCTGCATTTCTTAATTTCACAACTGTTTCCATTTCTGGCATTGTAGTTGTCATAAGAGCTGAAAGCCCCACCGCAATAGGCTTAACTTCGCGAGCTTTAGTTATTATTGCTCGAGAATCAACATTTATTCCCATGTCTATAACGTCAAACCCATAGCTTTCAAGCACCGCTCCCACTATATTTTTACCTATGTCGTGCATATCGCCTTTAACGGTAGCCATTATAACTTTACCTACGGAAAAAGTTTTGTATCTCTTAAAAGTGGTTTTTACTATTGCAAACGCTGTCTGGGCAGCCTGTGCCGACATAATTATTTGTGGTAAGAAATATTCTTTTGAAGCAAATTTTTCACCCACAACACTTAATGCTTCTAATGCATTATCACTTACCGTTTTAAAAGGATTTGTGTCGCACACGGCAATTTGATTTACAATATCGGTTATCGATTCTTGATTCCCGTTTAAAACTGCAAAATAAAGTTGTTTGGCCAAAGACAGTTTTTCCACTTTGACTTCAGGCAACAGCTTTTTAAAAGAAGAAAAAGCCTCCATATATCTAACAGCGCCCTTATCTTTATTTTCAAGTAAATCTTTAGCAAGAGGATCGTCTATTGTCCAATCTTCGTGAGGATTGATAATAGCAAAGTCTAAACCAGCTTCTACAGCCATTTTTAAAAATGTTGAAGTTATTGTCTGCCTTGAAGGGAGCCCAAAAGAAACATTTGATACGCCCAAAACAAGTTTGCACTCAGGATATAATTTCTTTGATTCTTTCATTGCTTTTAATGTTTCTTGTATTTGTTCAGGAGAAGAGCTGACAGACAATACAAGATAATCGAAAATAATGTTTTTGCTTTCCACACCATACCTATCTGCAAAACGCAAAATTTTA
Organism: Endomicrobiia bacterium; assembly: GCA_025998475.1. GTDB lineage: Bacteria > Elusimicrobiota > Endomicrobiia > Endomicrobiales > Endomicrobiaceae > Endomicrobiellum. The sequence continues at coordinate 4,735 of BNVZ01000068.1, forward strand.
TTGGCTATTGCTAATCTTTCTTCCTTTGTTTTTGGTATCCCATTGTCGTCGGTAGTTAAAGCAATTAAAGAAGCCCCGTATCTCTTTACTATAGGTAATATTAAATCTAGTTTTTTTTGCTCGCCGTTGACAGAATTTATAATGGGTTTTCCCGCGCAATTTTTTACAGCTTGCTCTAACGCAATTGTATCACTTGAGTCTATGCATAAAGGAGTAGATACTATCTCTTGTATTTGATTTACAGCATTTGTGAGAAGTTTTTTTTCATCCGCGCCCGGCACGCCCATATTTACGTCCAGAAGATTTGCTCCTGATTGCGACTGTAAACGCGCTTCGTCTTTTACCATAGAAAAACTACCTTTAAGCAATTCTTCTTGAAATTTTTTTCTATTTGTAGGATTTATTCTTTCGCCAATTATTACAGGTCTTTTAATTTCGTTGATATCAATAGCTTTTACTCTTGTAGAAATAAAATATTTATTTGTTGTTTTTGTGATTTTAGGAGGCTTATTTTTCAATTCGTCAGACAAAGCTTTTATAAATTCAGGATTTGTTCCACAACATCCGCCAAACATATTGACGCCGTAGGAATAAGCTTTCAAACTAGACTCAATAAATTCTTCTTTTGTTTCCGGGAAGCAAGTCTCACGATTTATCAATAAAGGCATTCCTGCATTAGGCTTAAATGATATAGGAAGATTTGTGTTTTCACGCAATACCTTTGCCAATTCCGCTAAATCTCTTGAACCGATAGAACAGTTTAGTCCAAGCGCATCAACACCTAAACTTTCAACCATTGCAATAAAACTTTTTAAATCGGTTCCGGTAACCGTAATACCATCTTTCGCGAATGTCATTTGAGCAATAATTGCTCCGCTAAAATTATCTTTTGCGGCAAGAATTGCAGCTTTCATTTCTTTTATTTCCGTCATGGTTTCTATAACTATAATGTCTGCGTTATGTTTTTGCAATAAAGACGCTTGCATCGCAAAAGAATTATAGGCTTCGTCAAAAGACAATCCACCCAAAGGCTCTATATACTCTCCTATCGATGATATATCGCCAGCCACAATTGTTTTAGGGGATATTTTTCTTATTAAATCTATTCCTGATTTTACTATGTCGTTGGCTTTGTCCAACAAACCATGCTGTTTTAATCTTATAGAATTTGCGCCAAAAGTATTTGCAAGTAGTATATCGGCTCCTGCATTAATGTAAGAAGAATAAATATCTGTAATTCTTTCAGGGAATTTGATATTTAATTCTTCAGGAATTACAACATCTTTAAGATATTCTTTCTTTTGCAATTCCGTACCAGTAGCGCCGTCCATTATCAATACACTGTCTTTTAATATGTCTAAGAATTTTTGTTTTTCCATCTTTATCCCTCCATTAATATTTATTATCCTTATATTAGATACTAAACTAAATATTTACGTAAGGAATTTAACATAAAATTGCAAAAATACATCGCAATACAAAAAACCAAAAATCATCATAGCCAACCCCCCCCCAGAAAATTTTAAAAACTTAAAAAAAACAATGTCTCAATCTCTTAGCTAAGAAAAAGCGATTGCAACGACAACCGATAGAATATATATCTTTCATGCGCTTGTCATCTCTCATCACCCCCTCTTTTATGTTATTTTGCTAAAAAGGGAACGTGTCTATTTCGACTCTAATACCATCCTATCTTATATTTTTGTTTTGATAAATTTCAAGAGATTTTTAGAGAGATCCTGTACAATTGGATCCATCTAAAAGTCATGGTTTTGGTAGGTTTTCGTATTTATCGTACTTCTGTTATCTCGTCGTAAAAACAACGTCAATTTTCAGAATTGACAGCGGCTTTGCTACCATGAGTTTTTAGAGAGATCCGTTTTTGATAGGCTCTAGGATGAGCTCGATTTTACATAATTTGGCAAAACAAAAAGACGATTAAAGATTATTGGCTCCCGTGAAGTTCTCTGTACGGAGAGAGAGCGTTTTCTTCCTTAATCGTCTTTAACTTGTTTCCAAGCAGGAAGAAACATTCACGCAAGCCTTCCTGACGTTATTTAAATTTAGCACCGACAACGGTTCTATTAACGTTACGAACATTTTTTCTGCTCCTCCTTCTTTTTACCACCACCCAATAGACGGATTATACATCTGTATTAATAATTTGTCAA
>BNVZ01000069.1 GCA_025998475.1 Endomicrobiia bacterium
GAGTATACTTCTATTTTGCTTGCATCGGTCGGAGGAGGATACTCGGCACTCGTATATTTAACACTGCTGATTGTCGCTGCAGCACAGCCTGCGACAAAAAAAAGAGAAAGACAAAACAAAAAACTTACAATTTTTTTCATTTTTCACCCACCAAAATAATTTTATTTTATCATACTGCCAGAACCACCAATTGCACTGGCTTTTGTGTGAACACATTCTAGAATCATTTCATATTTTTGGCCACTTTTGCCGTCTTTTCTATCTTTTTAACTTTTGACAATTTAAAAAAGCCCCAACCGATATATAAAAGGTGTGTGTTGTTTCTCATTTAAATTTTATTGCTACGCATCTAACTCCTTTTGTATTAGCAGAGGAATCTCTATAGGATGTCATGGAGCCAATCTTATGAGGTCCTGGCACAATTATCGCATCAGCTCCTAATCTTGCGGCTTCTGTTTTTATTGCCTCCAATTCTCTTCCTGATGACAATGTAATTTCTGCAAGTTCTATATACTCTTTTTTGGGAGTGGTCGTTGAGTATACTTCTATTTTGCTTGCATCGGTCGGAGGATACTCGGCACTCACGTATCTGACGCTACTGATTGTTACACATCCTGCGACAAAAAAAAGAGAAAGACAAAACAAAAAACTTACAATTTTTTTCATTTTTCACCCACCAAAATATTTTTATTTTTCCTGCAATATTACCAAAACTATCATTTGCCTATTTTTTAATTAGCAACATTAACTTTAATGCTGCCATCATCATAGAACCACTTTGTGTTTTTGTCTTCTACCTCCTTATATTCTATACCTATCAACATTTCCACTTTTTCTACCCCCACTTCTTTCTTTTTTTATCTTATTTTTTCATACGTTCGCTGTGTGTCCTTTATCTGCCTGCGATAGTTTTTTAATTTTTTGTATTTTTAACACGTTTTTGTAATTTCGTATTGATAAGTAAAGGTATTCTATGGATCTTAGCATCGCCGGAACAATCCCCATCTTTCCCGATTCCTTCGCCATTGTAACACATCCATTTTAGCCTATAGTGAGCCTCGGCATGCCCTTGTTCCGATGATTTTAGATACCATTTCATAGCCTCTTTATAATCTTTTGCGACACCTTCGCCATTGTAACACATCATCCCTGTATAATACTGAGCATTGGCATCTCCTTGTTCTGCTGCTTTTTTATACCAGCTAAACGCTTGTCTATAGTCTCTTGCAACACCTTCGCCAAAATAATACATCTTTCCCAGATTGTACTGAGCCTTAGCATTCCCCTGTTCCGCTGACTTTGCAAACCAGCTAAACGCTTTTCTGTAATTTTTCTCGACTCCTTTATTATCGCTGCTATACATACATCCCACTTCGCACTGGGCTTGTGCATGTCCTTTTTCTGCCGATTTTTTATACCATTTAAATGCTTCTTTACAATCTCCCGTGACACTTCTGCCAAAATAATACATCTCTCCCAGATTATATTGAGCATTAGCGTTTCCTTGTTTTGCTGACTTTTCAAACCAGCAAAATGCGCTTTTTTTGTCGCTTTGCTCTACTCCATCCCCTTCCCTATACATCACCCCTATATCACACTGAGAATAGGCATTCCCTTGTCTTGCTGATGCTCTAACTTGCATAAAGGATGGACTGTAAGTTTGACAACCTGTAATACAAGCACAAAGTAGAACTAAAGCTAAAAATGTTGGTACTATGAGCTTTCTCATTTACCCCCCCCTCCCAAAAAAATTTCATGTTCACAACAACCTAAACATTTTTTGATTTTTTGCCAAGCAAAACCCAGCGATATCTACTAAAGAATGTAAATAAGCAAAGATTTGACGATGCAAAATTTTAGAAGACAAAGCTCCAATTAGAACCACTTTGTGTTTTTGGTCACTTCTATCGTCTCTTCCCTCTTTCTTCCAAGAGAAATCAAATCTATAGGAGCGCCGACAAGCTGCTCTAAACGTTTAACATATTTTTGCGCGTTAAGAGGCAACTTTTTAAAATCCGTAACGCCTTTAACTTTACCTTTAAAACCTGCCATTTCTTCATAAACAGGTTTGGCATATTTTTGAATAGTCCTGGACGCAGGAAAATCTTTATATACTTTACCCTTATATTTATATGCTACACATACCTTAATTGTATCAATACCTTCCATACAATCAAGCTTTGTTAGAATTAAGTGTTTAATACCGCTTACTCTGACACTGTGACGCACAACAATTGCATCAAACCACCCACAACGACGAGGTCTACCTGTTGTTGCGCCGTACTCACCGCCTTTCTCTCTTAAAAAATCGCCCATTTCGTCAAAAAGTTCTACTGTAAAAGGCCCTTCTCCAACTCTTGTGGTGTACGCCTTTACAACACCTAAAACATTGTCGACTTCCGTAGGCCCTAAACCTACGCCAGGACATACGCCACCAGCTATAGGATTAGACGATGTTACATAAGGATAAGTTCCAAAATCTAAATCAAGCAATGTGCCTTGAGCACTTTCAAAAAGCAATTTTTTATTTTTCTTTATTGCATTCTCAATCATAAGGCTTGTATCTGTAACAAAAGGTTTTATAAACTTTGAAAGTTCATTGTGATCTTTCAATATTTCTTTTTTCAAATCCTCAATATCAACACCACTGTCTTTGAGAATAAGGGCTTTTTCTGTAAGATTCTTATCAAGAAGATTCAAAAATACGTCTTTCTCTAAATAATCAACAACTCTTACGCCGATTCTTTTTACTTTATCGGAATAGCAAGGTCCTATACCTCTTTTTGTAGTGCCTATCTTAACATTACCTCTTTCAAGGATCTCGTCGATAAGCTTATGATAAGGAAGTATTACATGAGCCTGTTCGCTTATAAAAAATCTGCCCTTAACAGCAATTTTCTTTTTGCTTAAGAAAGTAACCTCTTCTTTTAGAGCTTTAGGATCAACTACTACACCGTTCCCAATTAAACAATTTTTTTTAGGAAAGAGTATTCCTGACGGTATTAAATGAAGGACAAAAGGTTTATTTTCGTAAATTAGGGTATGGCCAGCATTGTTACCACCTTGATAGCGGACAATATAATCTGCCTTCTTAGCGAGATAATCAACAACCTTCCCTTTACCTTCATCTCCCCACTGCGTTCCCAAAACAACTAATGTTGGCATAATTTTACCTTCCGTAAAGTAATTGTTTAAACTTTTATCCCAAACAAAGTCTAAACAATCTATATTTATCATACGCTCCCAACGAGATTTGAACTCGTGTCGCAGGATTGAAAATCCTGTGTCCTAGACCCCTAGACGATGGGAGCAAAGTGAGCCCGGTGCGACTTGAACGCACGACACCCTCATTAAAAGTGAGGTGCTCTACCAGCTGAGCTACGGGCTCCTTGATTTGAAATAAGTCGTTATTAGAAACTGACAACACAAATTACCAACAACGTGTGGATGGTAGCATAAATTCTTTTTCTTGTCAAATTTTAATTTCGGTGCCTTTGATGAAAGAAGATGGTATTAATCAAATCGCCTTAAGTTGCACCACAGAAAATAAAAAGATATGTGGTTGTCCAGACTTGACACGAAATTCTAATTGTCTTTCGGGTTTACCTAAAAACCATGGGTTTTTAGGTAAACCCTATATACAACAATCTTGTCGATGCCACCATTTCACTTGGGTATTAATGACTTAACCCGTTAGATTAATTTTGGGGTAACGAAAATAAATATATCTGTTTTTCTTTCAACATCATGCGTAGAACCAAATAATGCCCCCAAAAAAGGAATATCACGCAAAAAAGGAATGCCTGTTATTTTTTTTCCTTTGGTAGTTTCTTTAAGACCTGCCAATACAATCGTTTCGCCATCTCTTATTTGTAAATTTGAAGAGGCATAACTTTTTGTTATTAACGGATAGTCACGGAACCCGTTACTTTGGTCTATCCTTGAAAGTTCCGTGTTGATAATAATGTCAATTCTGTTGTCTCTTGTAATTGTCGGAGTAACATCCATAATTATTCCATATTTTTTCCATTGCACGGCCGTACCGGCTACTCCTGAAGAGACAGGAAAAGGAAACTCGCCGCCAACCATAAAATTAGCGCTGGTGCCAGATTTTGTAACAAGTTTTGGTTTTGATAAAACTTTTGCCATGCCTTTTGTTTTTAACGCATTAAGCTTTACAAAAAAAGCTGTGCTCCTTGCCCAAGTTCCTGATTTAATAATCGCAGGAATATCACCTTCTTCAATCGATATAGACTCATTTGTTTCAATTCCTAAATCACTACCTTCGTTTTCATTTTTTTCGGTAATTTCTATAGCAATTTCAACCATTTGTTCAGATGAATATGCAAAAGTCGAAAAGAACAGAAGTAAAATAATAATTAATTTCTTCATTTTTTTGAACCCCTTTTTTAATTCTATGGATCTGTCTAAAAACCCATGATTTTGCAGATTTTCGCATTTACCATATGTACATCGTTGCAAAATAACATCGGGTACCAAAACGCAAAGACATGTTTACAGCAACTTGCTTTTAGTTTTTAGACAGACCCAATCTTTATTTATTAATCTTTCTTATTTATTACCTCATATTGATCCTCCTCCATATGTACGTCATATAATTAAAATTATTGTCTATAATTTTCAGCAGGAAATATATCACAATCTTCCTTGGCGTCTAATTCTTTTAATGTTCTAAATGATTTTTTATGTCGCGGGTTTACAGAGCAGTGAGATATGTTGTCATCCTCATTACGACCGCTGTCATACCATGAATCACCAACACTCCATGGGCGACTGACTTGTTGTGTATGGTGTTTGATTAAAAAAATCCTTCATTAAAACATGCTCACCCAGTAGGCGTATTTATACCCAGGGTTTGGTTTAACGCTTTTAATTATTACGTATTTTTTCCTTGAATGTCACAAAACAAATGGCTGCAACTGATTTAATCTTTTTCATTTTCCTACCTCCTTTTACATTTGTGTCTGCGTTCCTCTGTTACCGATGTGGCATATCATTGTAATACTCAGTACCCCCCCCACAGTAACTTACACATCTTTATGCTTACTTCCTTACTGTTTTTTTGACAGTATGACATTTTGAATCACTAAAAGATGAGCAATGCCACGTTTTAGGAGGTTTTTGTATTTATCACGCTGAACTTGATAAGTCCATGATAATAGTGAGGTGACAAAAGTTCTGGGACAGACCCTCTATGTTATTTATTGCGCTTAATGGATTTCGTTATAGATTCAGCCTTTAACTTTGTTCAGAAACAACAAAGCATAGGTCATTATTTCCGTCATACTTATCTACCCTCTACGCGCGATTACAATGAAATTAATTAAAAACAATACGGCCGTGCCTACCAAAATAGGATGAACTTCTTTTATTTTCCCTTGAAACAGTTTAATGATACAGTGAAATATAAATCCTGCTGCTATACCGTAGCTTATGTTAAATGCAAAAGCCATAATGCTTATTGTTAAAAATGCAGGAACTGCCTGTTCATAATCTGTCCAATTTATTTTCATTATTGATGTCATCATGAGAACGCCTACAATAATCAATGCAGGCGCTGCAGCTTCAAGAGGCACTATGCCAAAAAGCGATGTAAAAGGAAGGCAAAGCAAAAACATTATCGCAACAACAAAAGCAGTTAATCCTGTTCTTCCGCCGACAGATATTCCTGCCGCACTTTCAACGTAAGTTGTAACGCTGCTCGTGCCGAACAATCCGCTTAATGCAGATGCAATACCATCTGAGAATAAAGCTTTTTCAAATTTTGAATTGATTCCCCTCTCTTGTGTCAAACTTTTTTCACTATTTGTATCAAAAATACCGCTTACTCTCCCTGTTCCTATAAAAGCTCCTATAGCATCAAAAGTTACGGAAAGAAGCAAAGCAAGTATTGCACTTATTGCAAAAATAACTTTATTAAAATCAGAAAAAATTGAACCAATGCCAGCACTACCAAAAGCGGCAAAAACAACATCTTTTATAGCCCCTATAGAGTGAAAGTCAAAAATCTTAATTTTTGAAATATCAACTATTCCCAACGGTATGCCTACAAGTATGGTTGCCACGATACCTATAAAAATCGCGCATTTTACTTTTTTTACTACAAGCACAGCCATTATTGTCAGACCTATAAGACCAAGCAAAGCGTGAGGATTATTAAACGTTGACAAAGATGGTATGGCTAAACTATTTGCAATTATATCGCCGTTTTCCAAAATACTATGGCTGCCTGCATATGAAAGAAATTTTAAAAAGGATGCACTTTTAAAACCTACATACGCTATAAACAAACCGATACCGCCACTTATTGAATCTTTAAGAAAATCAGGAATTGCCTGAACAATTTTTTTTCTAAGTGGCGTCACGGTAATCAAAACAATAAATAAACCGCAAATAGTTACAATTACAAGAGCTTCCTGCCAGGAAAATCCCATCTGTTTACATAACACAAAAGTAAAAAAAGCATTTGCGCCCATACCTGGAGCAAGAGCAAAAGGAACATTTGCATACAAAGCCATTATCATAGTTCCAAAAGCTGAAGCTAAAATCGTTGCCACAAAAATTCCGTCCCGCGACATACCCGGATTTAAAGAAAGAATAGAAGGATTTACAAAAATAATGTACGCCATTGTGAAAAACGTAGCAAGACCAGCAAGAACTTCAATAAGAACTGTTGTATTATTTTCTTTCAACTTAAAAAAATCTTTCATTAGACCTCTTGCATAACTAAGTATTAAATTCAGAATTACAAATACCTGAAACCCAAGTTAAATCGCAGTCCAAAGCGTCTTTTGCTATTACTTATCTATTCTTTAGACTATTTTGAACCTTTTAACAAATACTTTTGATATTTTCCACTATAATCCTT
>BNVZ01000070.1 GCA_025998475.1 Endomicrobiia bacterium
TTGCAACCTCATCAAGCTTTTTACCTTGTGGTGGTGGATATTTTGATACATGCGGGCTTTAGCCCTATTTAGTGTCAATATCCAACACCCTTATACACCTTGATTATACTTGTTTCTTAAGGAACAATTTAGGAGGTCTATTGATATAAGGATTTTTTATGTCTTTAGCACCAAAATCAGAACAATACCTTGCGCGATGGAGTGACTGTGAAAATAACTGATAAAACATGTATTTTTATGCGTTTATTCTACAAATCTTAAAGAAGGTTTGTTTGACTGAAGTTGATTTTTTGAGTAAAATGAACGCGTATTATTTGATAGCGAATCGGGCCTGTAGCTCAGTTGGTTAGAGCACTCGACTCATAATCGAATGGTCGTAGGTTCAAGTCCTACCAGGCCCAAGTATGAATAATGTCGTAACTTGCTTCTGTAAAATCTAAAAATACATATTAGACCTCTTGCACAACTAAGTGTTAAATTCAAAATTACAAATACCTGAAACTCAAGTTATGCAAGAGGTCTATTATTTATTGATCATTTTTAAAGGAAAAAGGTATGTGGCAATAAACAGAATATTTTTATAGCAAGTTGATCGCATCTCTGAAACTACAATATGGTGCAATTTAAAGTAATTTGACTATATCTTTAATGACGAGTATTCCACTTGCGATGAAACCAAAACCACTGTTGAGGATATTTACGTACGGCATCTTCGAGTTTCTTTGAGTAAAAAGTATTAATTATTTCTATATCTTTTTCCTCGTCGCCGGTATTAGGCATCGGAACTTGCGTAAACTCAACTTTCATAACTCCATCGTTTTGTCTTATGCCTAAAGCAATGATTATACGGCATTTCGTTCTTAACGCAAAAAGGGCGGCTCCCTTCGGAGTTGAAGCTAAGCGTCCAAAAAATGGAACGAAGCATCCCTGATGACTTGCATCTTGATCAGACAAAATCGCGACAAATTCGTTTCTTTTTAAAGCTTTTAAAACTGCCCTAAACGACATTCCGTCTCTACTTATAATATTAATACCATGGCGAGTACGTATATCATTCATCATTTTATCTACGAATATATTTGACTGAGACGCAACAATCACAGACATCGGATATATTTTTGAAAAGGCCAAAGCAGTAAGCTCCCAATTCCCCAAATGAGCAGACATTAAAATGGTTCCATTTCCTGAAGCATAAGATTGTTCGACCAGATGTTCGTTTGTACAAACAAGAAGTTTTTTAATTTTTTCGTCCGTCATGATAGGAAAAAATATAATTTCAACGATAGTTCTCATAAAATTCTTATATACGTTTCTCGCTATAAGTTTTATTTCTTTTCGAGATTTTTCGGGAAAAGACCGAGTAAGCATTGCTAAAACATGTTTTTTTCTGATTGGAATAAAATAATACACAAACACCGCTATATACTGACTAAATTTAACTGAAACTTTGAGAGGAAATAACCTGACAATAAAAACTAATACATTGAGAGAGAGATATTCAACATAGTTCTGAAAATTTGTTCTTTTAGCCATCTGTTAACTATCCTTAATAAAAATTTTAGCAAGTATACTTCTTTTAAAGCCGACTGCTCTACTCGGACACATTTCATGGCAACAAAAGCAACTTATACACTTTTTTGTATAGACATATGGATACGCATTGTTTTTATGTCGTATTGCACCAATCGGACATGCTCTTATGCAAAGCATACATTTTACACACATTTTTTTTATTTATATCTACTTTCACCCATAACAATTTACCTAAAATGCGTACTATAAACTTAGGAAGCAAATCTAATTTTCTTAAATTCGGAAATCTAAAATTCTTAAAATTAAAATTTTTTGACGGTTCCCCAGCAAGTTCAATTTTATTAAAGATATTTTTAGTTATTTTCAAATTTTTTAACAAATCACTGTCAGATATATTATAATTTAGCTCATTCAACAAGTATGCATCAAGAACAGCAGCATCGCTTGAAGCAGCAATTAAATTTGTTTTTCTAACATCCCCAGCACTGGGACCGTTTCCTTCCATAGACAAAATACCGTCAACAAGAGTAAATCTTATTTTATCTTTAAAAAACAAATAAATTTTTGAAAGAAAATCTGCAAACTCTTTATTTTTAGATGCATATTTATGATATTTCACTTTCATAAGACCCGGAACGCAACCGTAAAGATTTTTTACACCCGCGGAAATACTCATCAACATATGAGTTTTTAGCTTTGGAAGATTAATTATTCCATCACAGTCTAAAGCAGCATTTGAAAAATTAACTTCTTTTATATTTTTATCGTCTATATCAAATTCTTTTGAACCTACAGCCTCAAAATTGACAAACTTGACATTTTCTTCTACGCAAATTTTTTTTCCATTAAAGTAACTTTCCATAAGTTTTTATATCCCTTATTGCTCCTCCATGACTATCTCCTACAAGAGGCACAGCACCTACTTCTTTTACAAGCCTTATAACAGCCCTTACAATTTCGGGGTGCGTCGTTACGGCTTTAGATGGATCTTTAGGACTCAGAAGATTTGGCTTGATAAGAATTCTTTCTGAAGGCCTTACAAAAACAGACACGCCTCCAATAAGATTAACCGCTTCTCGAACAGCATTATCTGCCTTGCTATAGTCATCACATTTAACAAGACTTATTTTCGTCATTGCACAATAGCCTCATCTTGCTTACTCATCTTTACTGATATTATTTTTGAAACGCCACGCTCTTCCATTGTGACCCCGTAAAGAATATCAGCCATTTCCATTGTGCGTCTATTATGCGTTACAACCAAAAATTGCGTTTTTGTAGAAAATTCCTTTATCATGGCATCGTATCTGCCGACATTTGCATCGTCCAAAGGAGCGTCAACTTCGTCCAAAATACAAAAAGGGGAAGGTTTAACCATAAAAAACGCAAACAATAAAGCAACAGCAGTTAAAGCCTTTTCCCCTCCTGAACACAAAGAAATATTCTGCAATTTCTTTCCTGGTGGTTGAGCGCAAATATCAACGCCGCTTTCAAGTAAATTATTTTCGTCCGTAAGCATTAAATCTGCTTCTCCGCCACCAAAAAGTTTTCTGTAAAGATCTTTAAAATTTTCTCTTACAATATCAAAAGTTTTTTTGAAATTTTCAATGGTAGATTGATTAATTTTCTTTATAACTTCGTGCAAATCATCTTTGGCTTTTAATAAATCCTGCTGTTGCGTTAAAAGAAAATTATATCTTTGTTCTAATGCGTCGTATTCCTCCTGCGCGGCAAGGTTAACAGAACCTAAAGATTCCATTTTTCTTTTTATCCTGATAATTTCTTCATTATTTACCTCAACACCGTCAAAATCGTTTTTAATTTCTTCATAGCTCTTGCCGTATGTTTCCGCAAGTCTCTTTTCCAAATCATTTTTCTGATACTCAAAATTCTTTAAATCAACCTGCATAGCATTTACTTCATTATTTAAACTGTCAACTTTACCGCGCAAATCATGCAACTCATTAGTTTTTGCGTCTAGGGTATCTTGCAAGATTTGCTTATTTGTCAAAGAAACTTGTATTTCAGCTTCTTTTTGAGTTTGAGCTTCGTACATTTGCTGTATTTTTAAAGTCTCTGTCCTTTGAGAAGCAAGGAGAGTTGAAAGCTTTTCATCGCCTTCAACAATTCCACTTTCAGCATGCTGTATCTGCTGTTTTATATTTGCGATATTATCAACAAGATATTGTTGCCCTTTTTGTTTATTTTCAATCTCAGCTACTTTCTTATCCCAAGTACTTCTTGCATTCATCATCGATGGAGCAATAAGTTCTTCTTCTTTTCTTACAGAAAATATATCACTTTCAATAATTTTTAATTCTTCATAAAACTTATTTTCTTCATCCTCATAACCTGCAAGATTTGTTTCAAAAGCAGATATTTTTTCGTTAAAAGAAGCAATCTCTACGCTTTTGGCAGTTATTTCTTCTTTATGCTTATTTATTTCTTCAGTAATGCTTCTTATATAATTTTTTTTCTCTTCAATCTGAGAATGCTTCCCCTCAATTTGAGTTTTTACTTTTATTGCATCAAACCCAACCCGCTCTTTTTCAAGACGAGATTTAATTTGAAAATCATTGATTTGATATATTTCAGATTGCGTTGAAGAAATGTTTTGTCTAACCTCTTCTGATGCTTCCTGGAGTTTCTTTATCCGTTCTTCAATCAATACGGGCTTTTCAAAAGATATTTTTCCACCACCTTGAACAACAACATTCCCATAAATTCTATTTCCAAAAACAAGCGTATTAGAGCATACAAAACGAATAATCTTCTCGTCCGTTGAATTATATTTTAAATATTTTATCAATTCAGTATAGCCTATGGGTAACCCTATGCCGAAGCTTCGCCAAGAATCTGAAATTTTTTCGACCACTATAAATGAAAGCCTGCTTAAACCGTTTTCTTCCAAAAACTTAATAGCTCTCTCCGCTTTTTCCGTTGTGTCGCACACAAGATAGTTTAATTTCTCGCCAAGTGCTGACGCTACAAGCTCATCTTTATCGTCATCGGCATCAATTAAACTGCTTATAGGGCCTCTTGCGACATTTCCCAATCTTAATACAGCTCTTATAGAAGATCTTACTGGATCATGTTGATCAAATTCTTTTAATGTAGCTATACGAGAATCATTAGAAGCAAGAGATTCCTTATACTGCAATAAAAGATTTTCAAAAGTCTTCAGTTTTTCTTCATTTTCAGAAACAGTTTTGTTTATTTCTTCCTTTTTAGTCTCGAGAGAAAGTAATGATTCATTAGCTGCGGCGAGCTCAGATTCAATAAGAACGATTTCCCGATTTGTAGGTTCAACATCGTTTTCAAGTCTTGTTGTTATTCTTTGTAAAGACACCGTATCGGCATCAAGATGTATTTTTATTTCAGAAAGTTCTGCTTTTAAATTAAGCTGTTGCTCTTTTTCGGATTCAATCCTTGAAAGTTTTGAACGAATTTCATTTTCCATGGACTCAAATCCAAGAAGTTTAGATTTTATTGAATTATACTGCTGTTCTTTTTCTTTATATTCTTTCTCAAGATTCTCCACTTCATAAGCTAAAGACCCATCATCAGTATTTAAAATTTTAAGCTGCTCTTCCATCTGAAGAACTTTATCTTTATTTATTACAAGTTCCTGCTCAAGCTTTTCCTTTTCAGATTTTATTTCTGCCTGGCGCTGCATAGCATGCTGTATTATTTGATCAGCTACACCCACTTGCATTTTTATTTCGCTTAAATCCTTGTTTGCATTTACATACTGCTCATTTTTTTCATCTAAAGTAAGACGCATATTCTGCATTTCCACATCAAGCTGGGCCATAAAAGAATTTGTCGATTCAAATTCTTTTATCTTTGGATCCAGATTCGTTTTTATTCTTGCTATTTCACTGTCACCGTAAGATATGTGCCAAGCTAAAGAAGCAATCTCATAGTTAGCAAGATCTTCTTGATACTTCTTATATTGTTTTGCCTTTTTTGCCGCTATATCCAAAGCTGTTATTTGCTGTTTATGAATCACAATTGCATCAGATAAACGCGACATGTCTGTATCTATTTTCTCAAGTCTCCTTAAGGTCTCTTCTCTTCTCACTTTATATTTAGATACACCGGCAGCCTCTTCAAAGAGCTCCCTTCTATCTTCGGGATTTGCAGTAGTTAAAAAATCAACTTTACCCTGTTCAATTATTGAATAACCGTCGAAACCTATACCAGTATCTAAAAACATATCTCTTATATCTTTAAGTCTACACTGCGTTTTATTAATAAAATATTCGCTCTCTCCGCTTCTAAACAATCTTCTTGTCACAGTAACTTCAGAATAATCTATGGGCAATACATTTTTTGAGTTATCAAAAGTAAGCGAAACCTCTGCCATCCCAGTAGTAGATCTGGTCTGAGTGCCTCCAAATATAACTTCCTGCATATTTGAACTCCTCATTGACCCTGCCCTCTGCTCGCCAAGACACCAACGTATAGAGTCAGATATATTTGACTTACCGCATCCATTAGGACCAACAATACCAGAAATTCCAGGTTCAAAATCCAATATCGTTCTGTCGGCAAATGATTTAAAACCACATATTTCTACTTTCTTTAAATGCATTATATTATTTTCCTTATAAAAGAATATTTTAGCTATCAGCTAGCCCACCTCGCCGAAGTTTTTTCTCTTAGCAATACGCGTTTATTTGGTTCTGTTTCTAAAATAACACCACCGTTTTGCTTCAAGCATTTCGCTGCAAAAATAACACAGCGCACTCAAAAAAAAACAAAGACATACCGACAGCGATTTGCTTTTAGCTTTTAGACAAACCATGGATTGTTCTGATTTTAGTTAAACAATAACCTCACGGGCTCCACTCTCCACCAAAAAACATCCTCTTGGCTTTCTCTATTAACTATTTGTTAAAAAATATATCTAAATGTACTCTCTAACATTTCTATACTTTTTGTATATCTTTTCGTCTTTCTATTAAATCTTGCTAAATTATCCCTTATACTACCATTGCTTTCTCTATAAAGCGTGTCTCCGATTTCGGTATTACTAACTTCTCTTGCGGCATTATACCTGTCAAATGTTGCCCTATAGCAACTATTACCATCACTATAAAACTTTCTACTTCTTTTGCTCTTGCCTTTACTTTCTTGATTATCTTTATACAACTACTTACCATTTATCACTCACTTAATCGCAATAACACGCTTTTGTCTCCAACTATAGGCAGTCCATACGAGCATCCTATTGATTTTTTTTAACGTATGCAAATATCTCGTCCAATTCTATCTCATCTATCTTTCCTTTACTTTCTGCTTTCTTTAATAATTTCATCTTTTTGCTTGCTTTTCTTATCCACC
>BNVZ01000071.1 GCA_025998475.1 Endomicrobiia bacterium
TGGAAAATATCAAAAGTATTTGTTAAAAGGTTCAAAATAGTCTAAAGAATAGATAAGTAATAGCAAAAGACGCTTTGGACTGCGATTTAACTTGAGTTTCAGGTATTTGTAATTCTAAAATTTAATATTCAAGTTGTGTGAGGGGGCTAATAAAGAATTTTGAAGGAATTATTGTTTTTCCTTATGCTATAAGATTGTGCAAAATTTGACTTTATCACTTAAACAACATAAAATAAGGCCGTTATGTCAACAATTAAGGTTAATTCCGATAGATGCAAAGGTTGCAGTTTATGTATCAAAGCTTGCCCTAAACAATGCATATCATTTTCAGAACAACTTAATAAAACCGGATATCATTGGGCTGTTTTAGAAAAAGCAGATGCTTGTATGGGCTGTGGGTTTTGTTATTTGTTATGTCCTGATGTATGTATCGAGGTATATAGATGAAAAAACTTGCAAAAGGAAATATTGCTCTATGCGAGGGTGCAATTGCAGCAGGTCTTCAGTGTTATTTTGGTTATCCGATAACACCTCAAAACGAAGTTCCGTCTTATCTTTCAAGAAAAATGATTGAGCTGGGGAAAGTTTTTATTCAAGCCGAATCTGAAATTGCAGCGGCAAACATGGTTTTAGGGGCAGCTGTAACGGGAAAGAGAGCTATGACTTCTTCTTCTTCTCCTGGAATATCATTAAAACAAGAAGCAATTTCTTACATGGCAGGAATGGAAGTTCCTGCGCTTATAGTTAATGTACAAAGAGGTGGTCCGGGTCTTGGAAACATTGCAGGTTCACAGTCTGACTATTTTCAAGCTGTAAAAGGCGGAGGACATGGAGATTACAAAGTAATTGTTACCTCACCAAACTGTGTTCAGGAGATGTATGAAATGGCTTATAATGCTTTTGATTTAGCCGAGAACTACAGAACTCCAGTTATGATACTTGCAGATGGTATAGTAGGACAAATGATGGAGCCAGTGGATTTCAACAAGCCTGACAAAAAAGATTTTGTTGAACAAGACTGGATTCTAAACGGCGCCAAAAACAGAGAATCTAGATCGGTTAAATCTCTTCTTATGAAAGACGGCGCTTTAGAACAACATAATATTCAATTGCAGGAAAAATATAAAAAAATAACTGAAAATGAAGTTAGATATGAATCGTATCTCACAGAAGATGCCAATATTATTATGGTAGCTTATGGCATTTCTTCGAGAATAGCCAAATCCGCAGTAAAACTTGCAAGAAAGAATGGTATTAAAGCTGGGTTGTTAAGACCAAAAACATTATGGCCATTTCCTTCCGACGCAATAAATTCTATTGCTAAACCTGATGTAAAATTTTTGGTTGTCGAGTTAAATCACGGTCAAATGCTTGAAGATGTAAAACTTGCAGTTAATGGCAAAACAAATATTAAATTTTTGGGCAAAGCAGGCGGTGGACTTGTTACAGAACAGGGAATACTAAAAAAGCTGCAGAATGAAATGTAGAAGTATTTTGTTGAGACAAAATATGAAAAAAATATTATCAAAACCTAAAAGTTTAAAAGATACAACTTTCTCTTATTGTCCCGGATGCGGACATGGCATAATTCACAGGCTTATTGCGGAATGTATAGATGAGCTGGACGTAAGAGAAAAGACTATTGCTGTCGCGCCTGTGGGATGCGCTGTGTTTGCCTACGATTATTTTAATTTTGACGTTACAGAAGCTCCTCATGGAAGGCCTCCCGCAGTTGCCACAGGTATAAAAAGAACGAATCCTGATAAATTTGTATTTACATATCAGGGCGATGGGGATATAGCTGCAATAGGAATGGCAGAAACTATACACGCGGCAAACAGAGGTGAGAATATAACAATAATATTTGTAAACAATGCAAATTATGGTATGACGGGTGGGCAAATGGCGCCTACGACATTACTTGGGCAAGTGACAGAAACCACCCCTTTTGGAAGAGATCCTAAAAGAGAGGGCTATCCTATAAAACTTTGTGAGCTTCTTTCAACATTAGAGGGAACTACATATCTGGAAAGGGTCGCAGTATATAACCCTCAAAACGTAATAAATGCAAAGAAAGCGATAAAAAAAGCTTTTCAATGCCAAATCGACAGTGAAGGATTTTCGTTGGTCGAAGTTATATCGAACTGTCCTGTTGATTGGGGTATGACTCCTCTTGATTCTATAAAATGGGTCGAAGAAACATTCATCAAATCTTTCCCTATTGGCGTAATTAAAGATAAATTAATCTAATGGAACCCTCTAAGAACCTTCTAAAACTTTACAAAAAAATACAAAGCAAAATGCATCATATCATGTAAAAGGAAATGCCCAAGCTCAATATAATTTGTGGTGATGTATTATAAAGGGGAAGGGACAGAGCAAAATTATAAAGAAGCAACTAACTAATTTAAAAAAGCAGCAGAACAATGACATTTTGGCGCTAGAGCAGAATCAACAAAAATTAATTCTTGGGAGTAAGTAGTTCCGCAGTTTTTTGCAGTTTTTGTAATTTATACCAAAGATCAAAACAATCAGGCGAACATGGATGTAGACATAAAGTGGCAATGACAGAACAAAAGCAAGGGTATGGAAGTTGATTGTCGTCTTTGCAGGCAGCAGGTTTGAGTATCAATATCTGTATAAAATTTGGGAGATTATATGAACTTTCAAGAGATTATTATGACTTTGCAGAAGTTTTGGGCGAGACAAGAATGTCTTATATGGCAACCTTATGATTTAGAAAAAGGCGCAGGGACATTTAACCCCGCTGCATTTTTACGTTCTTTAGGCCAAAAACCGTGGAATGTGGCTTATGTTGAACCTTCCAGAAGACCTACAGACGGAAGATATGGCGAAAATCCAAATAGATTGCAACGTTATTATCAGTTTCAGGTTATTATGAAACCTGTCCCTAAAAATATACAGCGAATATATTTAGAAAGTTTAAAGGCAATGGGTCTTAATCCCAAAAAACATGATATAAGATTTGTTGAGGACGATTGGGAATCTCCAACTCTTGGCGCATGGGGACTTGGGTGGGAGGTGTGGATTGACGGTATGGAAGCAACACAGTTTACATATTTTCAGCAGGTTGGAGGTATTTCTTTAAACCCGATTTCTGTTGAAATTACATATGGTATTGAAAGAATTGCAATGTATGTTCAAAAGAAAGACAACATATATGATTTACAATGGACTGATAATTTGACTTATGGTGATGTTCATCTTGAAGATGAGAAACAATGGTCTTTTTATAATTTTGAAAAAGCAAATGTGGATATGTTAAAACAACACTTTTATGATTGGGAAAACGAGGCAAAAAAACTTGTGCAGGAAAACCTACCTATTCCTGCTTATGATGCAGTCATGAAGTGTTCTCATTTATTTAATTTGCTTGATGCAAGAGGCACAATTTCTGTTTCCGAAAGAGTTGGTTATATTTTAAGAGTTCGTACCATTGCAAGGATTGTTGCTGAAGAATACTTGGCTATATGCTAGGTGGTAATGTATAAATGTTTATCACAATTATTTGTGTCGCCACTTGCTATGAGTCCGCAATCTAAAATATTTGATGGTAAACTTAAATGACGATAAAGCAATTCAGTGACGCCAAGTTAAAATTATTACAAATTGCAAATTTATATAGGACACATATAATGGTTCCTTAAGAAAAGTACAATTTCGATGTATAATAGTGTCTGGAAAAAATATAATTTATACGGAAGGTCTAATAAGAATATTATAGCTATAGTTATTAAAGCGGTATCAGCAGTGGAAATTGAAGATCTGTAATTGTTGCTGTAGATCTTTGACCCCCTGTTTAGCAACATAGCCCAAGAGTCCCTTCTGTTTCCTACTTGCTACTGCTGCAATAAAGTCATCGCTCCAACGCCGCCACCCACAAAGTTCTTTTTTTAAATCAATTGACGGCAAAACATCTCACGTGCTGTTATACTTTTAATAACTTGTATTACTTGGCATTGGTGAGAACTTTGGGCTGCAACTTAATGGGTAGTGAGTGATTGCCATCTATTTCCGATTTGCTCAAAACTCTATGTTTACAGCGTTACCAAATTTCTTTTGTTATTTGAATTACTATTACAACGCTAAATATTACCAAATATAGCTTTTCTTATGCTTTTAGGCGTTACAAAATGATAGTGTATCTTATATGCACTATGCTGTCTGCTTTTTCAAGCGTTTCCATAGCCTAATTGTACTACTTTAAGCGGTTTGCTCATGGCTTGCTTGGGGGGCGATAGTTTAACAATTATTTTGTTATAAAATAAAAGCGGAGTAAAAAATGGTTGATGAAAATATAAAAAACGCTTTACTTGAGATTGGCACAGAAGAAATACCGTCATCATACATTGAACCAGCTTTAAAGCAGATGGAACAAATTGCTGCAAAAATGTTTAGCTCTTTAGGGTTGAAATACGATGCAATGAAAACTTATGGTACTCCGAGAAGACTTGTTTTGATTATTGAAAATATTGCAGAAAAGAGTGATGATAAAATAGAAGAAATTTTAGGACCGTCATTGAAAGCCGCTAAAGACGCGCAAGGTGAATTCTCTCAGGCAGCTATAGGTTTTGCTGCAAAAAGCGGCGTAACGCCTGAAAAACTTGTTATAAAAGTAACTGAAAGAGGAGAATATCTTTCTTTTATCAAAAAAACTAAGGGAGAGAAAACGGATAAGCTTTTAGTTATAATTTTTCCAGAGGTAATAAAAGGAATATCTTTCCCTAAGGCAATGATGTGGGAAGAAAGCGGACTTAAATTTGCAAGACCTATAAGAAATATAATAGCGCTTTATGGTAAAAAAATAATTAAATTTAAAATTGCTGATGTTGGATCGTCAAATTGGACTATAGGACTCCATGCTTATGATAACAGTAAAATAAAAATAGATTCTCCTGAAAATTACGTTGTGACAATGAAAAATAAATCTGTACTTGTCGATCAAAAAGAAAGACGCTATAAAATGAAAAGATCGATAGGGTCTGTTGTTGAAGATATTGGCAGTATAATCTATGACGAAGAACTTATTGACGAAATAAATTATCTTGTTGAATACCCTTCAGCTGTTTTATGCGCTTTTGATAAAAAATATCTTGATTTACCCTCGGAAGCGCTTACGGTGTGCATGAAAAAAACTCAGAAATGTTTTGCCGTAAATGATAAAGCAGGTAAGTTTTCAAATTATTTTATTGGAGTCAAGAATGGGATTTCAGCATATCAGAAAGTTGTAAAAGAGGGATACGAAAGGGTTGTTGCCGCAAGACTTGCAGATGCTGAATTTTTTTATCGTAACGACTTAAAAACTGGGCTTTCTGCTAATGTGGAAAAATTAAAAGGTGTTGTTTTTCACAAAGAGATAGGAACAGTTTATGAAAAAATCGAACGTATTAAACAAATAGCAGATCTTTTTAATAAAGAATTTAATATGCAAATTAACAGCGCATTACTTGAAAAAGCAATAATGTTTTCAAAAGCTGACTTGGTAAGCGAAATGGTTTTTGAATATCCAGAACTTCAGGGTGTAATGGGTAAAATTTATGCTTTAAAGTTAGGGGAAAACCCAGAACTTGCCGAGTCTATAGAACAACATTACCTTCCTCTAAGTGCATCAGGACAGCTTCCATCAAACAAAATAGCGTTGTTGATATCTTTGGCTGACAAGATAGATACTCTAGCTGCAAATTTTTCCATAGGACTTGAGCCATCAGGTTCGGCAGATCCTTATGGTTTAAGAAGATATGGAATAGGTTTTATAAGAATTGTAATGGAGAATTTGCCAAATCAAGACTTGTCGGAAGCTGTTGCAAAAGTTTTTGAGTTTTTACCTGAAAACGTAAAAAGCAATCCTAGAACAAAAAATGCTTATGAAAGACTGATTAACTTCTTATGGCAGAGAATAGATGGAGTTCTCCAAGCGCAAGGTTATAGTTCTTATGAAGTAAAAGCAGTTGCAAATGAATCGAAAATTTATAAGTTGAAAGCTCTTGGCTCTTTGCAACCTAAGCTTAACGCTTTGCAAAATGCGATAAAGAAAGGCGATTTCATATCTGTAGCTGCCGTGTTTAAAAGAATAAACAATATTGTAAATCAGGCAAAACAGCAAAATATAAATATATCACAAACAATCAACGAATCTTTACTTTCTAATGATGCCGAGAAAATTCTTTTTATCTGCACCAAAGAGATAAAGACGAAAATTGAAAATTATATATCAAAAAATGAGTATAGTAAGGTTTTTGATAAAGTTTTGGATATAAAACCTGCAATTGACTGCTTCTTTGATAAAGTTATGGTTATGGCGGAGGATGAATCTGTAAAATTAAACAGAATTTCTCTATTAAATTGTATAAGAACTATATTTGCAGGATTTATAGATTTTTCGGCTTTACAATAGTAATAATTTTAGTTGGCTATACTGTTTTAAGTGCTTGTCTTACGCGTCAGTTATTGTTTTTGAGATTTACATTAGATTTCTTTTGCAAATCTAGAGTTTTAAAATTATATATTTCAAACTTTAAATGAACCTCCGCGCAGCAAGTTTGCGCGGAGGTTCGTTTCGTTTGGCAAACGAAAATGTGTTATTAGATCTTACAAAAACTTGACAATCGTATAAGCATTCGTGTAAAACGCTCGCATATTACAAGCAAAGTAGTTGATGGCAAAAGAGCAATAATAAGCAAGGAATAAAAAGGCAAAAAGTTGACGCGAGT
>BNVZ01000072.1 GCA_025998475.1 Endomicrobiia bacterium
AGGTCTAATAATACGTCCTATATTGCCCTAAAGTACTAAAACATCATCTTTACATCTTCTCCATACTCAATTTTCTCTTTGCTCCTCCTGCCTTCCTCCTTTTCTTTTCTTACTCCTTGCTATCCTCACTGTTTTGTCAAACGTCCCTTTCTTTACTCCCATTAATACTAAACCCATTCCACCCGACCCGCTTGCTTTCTTTTTCTGTTTCATAGTACTTCTATTGTACTTTTATATGTTAGTTATGCAAGAGGTCTAGTGTATCTTATATGCACTATGCTGTCTGCTTTTTCAAGCGTTTCCATAGCCTAATTCTACTACTTTAAGCGGTTACCTCATGGCTTGCTTGGGGCAATAGTTTGACAATTAAAAATCAAAAAAAAAGCTTTTATGCGTTTGTCATATAAGGAACAGTTGCATAAAGTAAATACAGCGCAGTGTAGCATGGATTTGTGGTCAAACCCGAAATGACCGCAACTGCTGCCTAATTCGTACATCTCTTTTTAAATTCCAAACTTTCTTTGTCTTTTTTTGGCGCATCTACGACAATATTGTCTTCCTCCTTAAATTCTCCAGAAATAAGTTTTGAAGAAAGGGGGTTTAATAAGTATGTTTGCATAGCTCTTTTTAAGGGTCTTGCTCCAAAAGCGGGATCGTATCCCTTTGAAGATATAAAATCTCTTGCTTTATTTGTAAGTTCCACATGTATTTTCCTTTCCGTAAGGCGACCTTCAAAAGCTTTAATCTGTATATCGATAATCTTATTTAATTCTTTTTCGCTTAAGCTTTGGAATATTATTATTTCGTCTATTCTATTCAAAAACTCCGGTTTAAAATAATTATGCAGTTCCTTTGTAACTTTAGTTTTCATATCGTCATAATTATCATTGCCTTGGATATATTGCGAACCTATGTTTGATGTCATTATGATAACAGTATTTTTAAAATCTACCGTTCTCCCATGTCCATCTGTAAGCCTGCCGTCATCAAGCAGCTGAAGCATAACATTAAACACTTCAGGATTTGCTTTTTCAACCTCGTCAAATAAAACCACGCAATAAGGTCTTCTTCTTACAGCTTCGGTTAATTGTCCACCGTCTTCAAACCCTACATATCCCGGAGGAGCCCCAATAAGACGCGACATGCTGTACTTTTCCATATACTCAGACATATCTATTCTTACTATGTTTTTTTCATCGTCAAACAAAAGCTCCGCAAGCGCTTTCGCTAGTTCATTCTTACCAACACCCGTAGGACCTAAAAATAAGAATGAACCTATAGGCTTATTGGGATCTGACAGTCCTGAACGGGAACGGCGAACAGCATTTGCTATAGCGACTATAGCTTCACCTTGACCAATAACCCTTTCATGCAATTTATCTTCCATCTTCAGAAGTTTTTGCATTTCCCCTTCCAGCATACGTGTAACAGGTATTCTTGTCCATTTACTTACAACTTCGGCAATATCTTCTTCGTCAACCTCTTCTTTCAACATCTTTTTTTCTTTTTGAAGTTCAAGAAGTTTTTTATTTGCTTCTTCAAGTTGTTTTTGCATTTGTGGAATCTTTCCATAACGAATTTCAGCTACAGCACTCAAGTCGGCTGTCCTTTCAGCTTTCTGTTCTTCAATTTTCATATTTTCAATATCTGCTTTAATATGTCTGATTTCAGAAATGGAAGATTTTTCTTTTTCCCAATGAACTTTCATCTCGGCAGAATCTTGCTTTAATTTATCTATTTCTTTTTCCATATTAGCAAGACGTTCTTTTGATGCTATGTCAGTTTCTTTTTTTACAGCTTGTTTTTCAATTTCAAGCTGCCTTAATCTTCTTTCTACTGCGTCAAGTTCAGTAGGCATAGAATCTATTTCTATTCTTAACCTGCTTGCAGATTCATCAACTAAATCTATTGCTTTGTCCGGCAGATATCTGTCGGTTATATACCTTGTGCTTAATGTCGCTGCCGCAACAAGTGCAGAATCTTTGATTTTTACGCCGTGATGCACTTCATATTTTTCTTTTATTCCTCGTAAAATCGCAATGGTATTTTCAACGGAAGGTTCACCTGCAAAAACAGGCTGAAAACGTCTTTCTAAAGCCGCATCTTTTTCAATATATTTTCTATACTCATCAAGAGTCGTCGCCCCAACAAGTTTAAGTTCACCGCGTGCAAGCATAGGCTTTAGCATATTTGCAGCGTCAACTGTCCCCTCGGCAGAACCTGCACCAACTATAGTATGCAGTTCGTCAATAAAAAGAATTACTCTTCCGTTTGCCGATTGAATCTCTTTAAGAACAGCTTTGAGCCTATCTTCAAATTCGCCTCTGTATTTTGCACCGGCTATTAGCGCTCCCAAATCTAAAGCTATAACTTTTTTATCTTTTAAACTTTCAGGAACGTCTCCGTAAATTATACGCTGCGCTAATCCCTCTACTATCGCTGTTTTACCTACTCCTGGTTCGCCGATTATAACAGGATTATTTTTTGTTCTCCTTGATAAAACCTGCATGCACCTGCGTATTTCCTCATCTCTACCTATAACAGGATCTAGTTTTCCGCGTTTTGCTAAATCCGTTAAATCTCTACCATACTTTTCTAATGCCTGATACTTATCTTCAGGGTTTTGATCCGTAACTTTTTGGTCACCTCTTATGCCTACAAGCGTTTTCAAAACAGTATCTTTTGTAAGACCATATTTTTTTAATATTTTTGAGGAAGTTTCAGAACTTTCTTCAGCTATGGCAATAAGGATATGTTCGGTAGAAACAAAATCGTCCTTTAAGTTTTTTGCTGTCTTTTCGGCATTATTTAAAATCTTTGTAAGTCCTTGTGATAAAAATAAATTACCTCCTGAAACTTTTGTCTTTTTTTCAATGTCTGATTGCAAATCTCCTAATATATTCTCAAACAACATATCTTCCTGGCCTGTTGCCGCAAATTTTTTTATTATCGCCCCAACTGTACCACCTTGTTGCTTAACCAAAACGTATAACAAATGTTCTGAAGTGATTTCCTGATTACCATATTCTGACGCTGCATCTTGAGCATCAGCCAATGCTTCTTGCGATTTAGTTGTAAACTTAGAAAGATTCATATATGTCCTCTTTTGAAATTATATACGGTCAAGAGTAACTTCCATATTGCGGTACATTTGCACACATCTAAAAAACAGCGCATTGTGCCGTTGTTGAACTTTCTATCGATACATCTACAGAGTTATTCAACTATCATAGATGTAAATTAGGTTAAAAATTTGCACATCTCACTTGAGGTGATTATACTAAAATTTAAGTCTGTTTTAACATATAAAAATCTAAACGAGACAAAAATTTCTTTAAATATTCTACACTGTTTTCATTAATCTCAGTCTTTTTCAGTTTAAACGCATAGTATTTGTCCGATACAAACTCTATTATTTTGGAATAACCGTTTACAAGTCTTGTCATATCAAATTTTGAAAAACCAGTTCTTTGGGAAAAATATAAGAATATATGGTCGTTGTCTTCGGATATTCTTTCAATGTTTAGTTTTTCAGCAGTAAGTCTTAAATCTGTTATTTTAAATAGCATTTGTGTTTCTTGTGGAATTTTTCCGAAACGGTCAAGAAGTTCGTTCCTTATACTTTCTGCTTCTTTTAAATCTTTCGTATTCACAAGTTTTCTGTAAAACAAAATTCTTATATCTTCATTTTCAATATATGTGCTTGGAATCAAGGCATTAATCTGTAAATCTATAGACGTATGTTCAATTTCAGGAGCAAGAGGCATATCGCCTTTAACTTTCTTGCCTTCTTCCTCAAGAAGTCTTGCAAACATATCATAACCTATATCACTAACAAAACCATGTTGACTTGCCGAAAGAATCCCACCAGCGCCTCTTATTTCCAAATCTTTAAGAGCAAGCTTAAACCCCGATCCAAGTTTGCTAAATTCTCTCATAGCCTCAAACCTTTTAACTGCCTCATCGCTTAAATTTTTATCTTTATAGAATAGATAGCAATACGACCTATGCTTGTCTCTACCTACCCTTCCTCTTAACTGATAAAGCTGCGATAATCCAAAATTTTCCGCTTCTTCTACTATCATTGTATTAACCAACGGAATATCTAAACCGGACTCTACTATTGTAGTGGCCAGCAAAATATCTAACTCAAGATTTATAAATTTCCACATAATAGCTTCAATATCTTTTGCTTTCATCTGTCCGTGTACAACGCCAATTTTTACATCTGGAATAATTTTTTTAATATCTTCTGCTTTTGTTAAAATTGTTTCAACTTTATTGTAAATATAAAAAACCTGCCCGTTTCTTGAAAGTTCGGCTTCAATAACAGTTTTTATAAGTTCTTCATCATACTCTGAAAGATTTGTTTCTATAGGAAGTCTTCCAAGTGGAGGTGTTTCTATTAAAGATAAGTCCCTAAAACCCGTTAATGCCGACGATAAAGTTCTTGGAATAGGAGTTGCTGAAAGCATTAAAATATCTATATTTTTCTTGATAGATTTAATTTTTTCTTTCTGCTTTACGCCAAATTTATGTTCTTCATCAACTATCAACAATCCAAGATTTTTAAATTGAACGTCTTTTTGCAAAAGTCTATGCGTCCCGATAACAATATCGATAAGCCCTTTTTCTAAATCCTGTATTATATTTTTTTGTTCTGTCTTGGTTTGAAATCTACTGAGCTGCGCAATTTTTGTAGGAAACATAGAAAGTCTATTGCAGAAAGTATTGTAATGTTGATAAGCCAGAACAGTTGTAGGCACCAAAACGACAACCTGCACCCCCTCTTGAACAACTTTAAATGCAGTTCGTACTGCAACCTCAGTTTTGCCATATCCAACATCTCCGCACAAAAGCCTTTCCATAGGATATGGTTTATAAAAATCTCCTTTTATATCTTCTATTGCTTTAATCTGGTCGGGAGTTTCCTCATAAGGAAACGCATCTTTAAGTTCTTTTTCCCAAGGAGTTTCGCGACCGAAAGGTTTTCTTTTAATTAAACTTCTCTGAGTGTAAAGTTTTAAAAGTTCCTTTGCAAATTCCGCAGCAGCTTCACGTGCTCTTGATTTTACTCTTTCCCAAGCTAAGGTATCCATGGAATACAATTTGGGTTTAACGCCTTCAATACCAACATATTTTTTTACAGTCTTTATTTCTTCAGCAGGAACATACAATTTATCACCGTTTCTGTACCCTATACATAAATATTCAGAGGTATTATTGCCCCTGGAAATAGTTTTAAGCCCTATATAACGTCCTATCCCATACTTTTCATGAACCACATAATCACCAGCTGATATTTCCCAAACGCCTTCCAAACGTCTGCCACCTTTTACTTTAGGAAAACTTACGGGTTTTTTCTTATACAGCATCTCGCAGCTTGAGATACATGCAAGTTTCTCTTGCTCTAAATAAAATCCCTGCGATAGATTGCTATAAAAAAATTCAGGACTTTTATAGTTCCAACGATTTTCATGAAAAATATCTAAAATACGATTGCGTTCGCCGTCATTTGCGCAATAAATTTTTATCGACGTATCATTTTCAGCAAAACTTTTAAGCGAATTTACAAAAAATTTTATATCACCATGAAAACCTGTAAAACTTTTATATCCTTGATATTGTGTTTTTATATCTAGAGTATCATTTATAAGAAGTTCGTATTTATCAAATGCCTTTTCCATATCCTTATCAATGGGATAATCAAAATATAATACGACATTAGAGTTGTCACCATTAGAATATTCAAAATAATCTTTAATTGTAAAATTTGATTCTGGAATATTAGCAGGAAGTATTTTAATTTCGTTGATAAAAGTATTTGAAAGCTGGCTTCCGGTATCGAAAATTCTTATAGCGCCTATCGTATCATATTCAAAAAGAATTCTGGCGGGCATATCATCCGCCACAGGCCAGATATCTACAATATCGCCCCTTATCGCAAACTGCATCTTATCTTCTACAAAATTGGTTCTTGTATAACCAAAAGAAGACAAAGAAACAACTAATTTATCAAAATCACATCTTTGATTTTGAACTA
This sequence comes from Endomicrobiia bacterium, assembly GCA_025998475.1. Lineage (GTDB taxonomy): Bacteria > Elusimicrobiota > Endomicrobiia > Endomicrobiales > Endomicrobiaceae > Endomicrobiellum. The sequence goes on from BNVZ01000072.1 coordinate 6,044, forward strand.
TATTGATACCAATATTTGATTTTGGATCTGAAACATGAAGATTAATGGAAATATCCGTCGCGCATATAGCAAAGTTTTTCAGGGTTTTTATCTTATCAATTGCAAAGATTCTTTGCTGTGCGTCATCAGAGGGAAATGAAAATATATCAAAATCCGGATTAAAAAAAGAACGTAAATCATCATAAAAGAAATTAAGTCCTTCGTCTTTGACAAAAGCAAAAACACACGCGTACGAACCATGACGCGCACCAATTTCTCTTATTTCAGATATGTGCTTAAACAAATAATGGGCTTTGCCGCTACCGCCAATTCCGGATAAATATGTTTTACTCAAAACAACATCCTCAAAAACTTATCTGTCATTATTTTTTCCAAAAAACTCACAAAATCGCTTTTAAATTTGATTGTGCTATGTTTATTTATTTACAAATAATCTATTTAATACAGTCCCAAAAATAACAAAACCTTTAGACAATTCCCCTTCTTATGATTGCTAAAAAATTTTTTATTGTTAAACTATTATCCCGCAAGCAAGCTGTGCGCAAACCGCTTAAAATAGTACAATTAGGCTATGGAAACGCTTGAAAAAGCAGACAGCATAGTGCATATAAGATACACTATCATTTTGTGTAACGCCTAAAAGCATAAGAAAAGCTATATTTGGTAATATTTAGCGTTGTAAT
>BNVZ01000073.1 GCA_025998475.1 Endomicrobiia bacterium
CCATGTTAAATGGATTTGCGCTACTTGCGAAAATGACAACAGTACCAAGCGTGACGTTTAAAGATTGCCGTCATTTAGAACAAATCTCAAATTTATCTTCAATAACCATTAAACCTTTGCGACAACGGATTTGCGCTTTTGCCATTTCTCCATCCTCCTGTAGCAAAAGTTTATCTTTTTATTTACTAAGATGCAACTTAAAGTGATTTGACTGATAGTACCAAACTTAGTTGGCTATATCGTCTTTTTCAATGCCTAAATATTCAGCTGTTCTTTTAGCAATATTTGCAAAAACAGGTGAAGCGACAGAAGCAGCATAGTAGCTGCTTCCTTTTGGCTCATCGACAATAACGAGTATCACAAACTTAGGATTCATTGCTGGCACCATACCGCAAAACGATGCAGTATAATACTTTGTGGAATAAGTTTTTGTCGTCGGGTCAACTTTCTGCGCAGTACCCGTCTTTCCGCCGACAGTGTACCCATTGATTTTAGCGCTTTTTCCGGTTCCAAGATCCACTGTGCTTTTTAACAATTTCTTAACTGCGCGAGCGGTTTCGACTGAAACAACTCTTCTTATTTCTTTTTTATTTTCATTTTTTGATTCAAATTTTCCTATTTCTTGTACTACATAAGGTTTTAGCAATACCCCATCGTTTGCAATAACGGAAAAAGCGTTTACCATCTGTATAGCTGTAACTCCGATACCTTGCCCAAAAGAAACCGTAGGCAAAGTTAAAGCATTCCAGTTTTTTACGTCCATTAAAATGCCTTTTGCTTCTCCCGTTAAATCTATACCTGTCATAGAATAAAAACCAAATTTTCGTATATATTCATAAAAATCTTCTTCTCCTAATTTCTGCGCAATCTTCACCATGCCTATATTTGACGACATTTCCATAACTCTGCTTAAAGATGCTCGCTCTTCTAATTTATGATCGTCTTTTATTGTATGCTCTGCAATTTTCAATTTTCCTTTTTCTAGGTAGAAGGTACTAGAGAAATTTACTTTACCCGTTTCCAATGCGGCCGCAATCGGAACAATCTTAAAAGTTGATCCCGGTTCGTATACATCGCTTATTGCTGAATTTCTTAAAGCAGTTATATCTTTGATTTTATCTGAAGGATCAAAATCAGGAAGAGAAGCCATAGCAAGGATACTGCCTTTCTGTGGATCTTGCACTATGCACACAGCTCTTTTTGCTTTATATTTTTTAAAAGCGTTTCTTAACTCCTGTTCTGCTATAAATTGGATATTTCCATCTATGCTTAGCTTGACATCTTGTCCGCATACTTTTGATTGGTCAACAAGTTTATCTCGTATTATATATCCGTGTCCATCCCTATGGGTTTTGCTAATAACACTATTTCCAGAAAGAGATTCATTGTATAGTTTTTCAATACCTTCAATTCCATTGCCATCGCAATCCGTTATACCAAGAATATGCGAAAGAAATCTCCCCTCACGATAGCTTCTTGCATATTTACTCTCAAAACCAATGCCTCTTAATTTTTTATTTTTTATTTTATCAACTATGTTCGAATCAATATTAAAAGCCACTGGCACATAAGATGTATTGTTAAAGTCGCTTATTTTTCCTTCTTTAATCTTTATTCCGTTTTCAAGCAAAATAGATTTTACTTTATTAAAATCTTCTATAATCTTAGGATCAAGAAAAACGGTGTATTGTTTTATACTTGTAGCAAGGGTCTTACCGCAAGAATCTACTATATTTCCGCGTTTTGGAAGCTCTATATTTTCACGGTTTACCATTTTTGATACGGATTGGCTTATTTTATCGTGAAGCAATATTTGCACATATATAAGTTTTGCAAATAAAAGAAAAAAGACTGTCAGCGTCATAAGAGCCAGCGCAGTCTTTCTGTTAATTGTTTTTTTGCTATTTTTTATCATTTTACGACGACTCTTCTAATCAATATAGATTACAGATTTTTCATCAGGACGCGAAAGACCTTTTTCGCTTGCAACTTTATCCATTTTTTCGAGCGCGAGTATCGAATTAATTTTTGATCTTAAAATATCATTTTCCGAATTGATTTTATTGTATTCAGTTTGAAGGCTACTTACTTTATAAGCAAATCTCATTGAAGTATTCTGCTGCCAAAGATAAACAAACAAGCTGAAAGCTATCAATATAATCAGTAAAAATGGTTTATACATTTATTTTCTCTGCTGCTCTTGTTTTTGCGCTTCTGCTTCTAGGGTTAATATTTATCTCTTCACGGGAAGCTGTAATAACTTTTTTTGTAAGTATTTTATATATTCCTCTTTGGGAATTTTGCTTTAAGTTATGCTTAACAATTCTGTCTTCCAACGAGTGAAAGCTTATTATCACAATTCTTCCTCCAGGATTTAACAATTCAGAAGAATCGGATAGTAAAGTTTTTAAATTTTCAAGTTCGCTGTTTACAAAAATTCGCAATGCTTGAAAAACTTTTGTGGCGGGGTCTATTTTCCCTCTATGCTTTTTTGCGGAAGCAACTATAGACTGCAACTCAACTGCTGTATTTATTACTCCTCTTTTTCTGCGGTTAAGAATTGCATCTGCAATTTGCTTCGAATTATATTCTTCGCCATATTTATAAAAAATATCAGCTAAGTCATCATGTGAGTAAGAATTAATAACTTCTTTTGCTGTAAGTTCGTTCCTTCTATCCATTCTCATATCAAGAATATTGGAATTAAAAGAAAAACCTCTGTCTAAATCGTCAAACTGCTTTGAAGAAACGCCGATATCAGCAAAAATACCATCAACTTTACTTATGTTAATGTCTGTTAAAGTTTTTTTTATATTTTTAAAATTATCTCTTATAAATGTCACTCTCCCATTAAAATCTTTTTCTTTTTCGGATTCACAAAATCGGTTTGAAGCATATTCATCCCAATCAAAAGCCACTATTTTAATGTCTTTAAATTTATTAAGTAAATATGAAGTGTGGCCACCAGCACCAAATGTACAATCAGCATACAAACCGTCAGGTTTATTGATTAAATACTGCGATATTTCTAAAGGCATTATTGGAATATGACACATTTGTTATTAACAATCCTGCTTGGAAATGAATATTTTTACAGTTGTAAACAACAACAGAGTTGATATCACAACAAACGCATGAAAAAATCTCTCGGGCGATTGATTTCAGACTCAAAGCAAATTCTATAGATTTATTCGGTGCTATAGACGACAGTCAAGAATAAAAAAAACTTTCATGCGTTTAATGTAATACTTCTATAAAGACGGATTATACACCGGATTCTGTCTTTTAAAAAATCTTAAAAGCGCAATCATTTCTCTGCCGTTAAAATCACTTTTAACGGTCAAGCGACTATACTTCAGCCTTGCTTTCCGGTAAGGATTTAGCCGTTTCACCCTTTGCATCACTGCAAAAGCTTATCCTCTTACAAGGATACTTTTCCCGTTTTCCGGTAAAAGCGTCTCTGCTCGCACCTCTACTCTTACGAGCGACAGGAATTGCCTGCTACCGTTTACTGCACAATACTTGCAGTTAAAGTCCGGACTTTCCTCTTTACAGTAAATGTAAAGCGATTGCGTATCCATCTTTATAAAAGTTTTCTATTTTTTTAACAATATTCTAGAACAATTATCACAGAACACAAGTTCATGACATTTACGCGTTTGATTTATCAACTGTGGTCTCAGCTCCATTCCGCATACCCCACAGCTTTCATCGTCAACAAAAGCTACCCCTAAACCGTTGCTACTACCTAAACGCAATCTCTCATATTGAGATAAGATAGATTGCTCTACTTTTAATTTATACCCTTCTCTTACGTTTTCCAGTACTGAGATCTCTTCCTCATCCTTCTTTAATGAATCCTCAACTCCTTTTATATCAATTTTTATTTTATTTTCAAAATCTTTTAATTCTTTCTCCGTCTCTTTAACTACAACAAACTCTTTGTCTATTTTATCCATAAGTTCTAAAAGTTCATCTTCAATAACGCTTCTATCGACCTTTGCTTTCTCTATTTCGGTAAGCAATGCGTTATATGTGTTATTTGATTTAACAGTATTTAATTCCATGGAATGTTTATCTATTGTTTTTTCTTTTGCATCAAGCAAGGATTCTTTTTCTTTTTTTAATGAGTTTAACTCAACAAAATTTTTCTTTTTCACATCCATCTCAAATTTTTTAGCTCCCAAAGCTTTGTTTTTTTCTTCTATTAACAATGGAGCTTTACTGATTTGTCTTTTAATATCGTCAATTTTAATATCATAAACCTGCAATTCCCTTAACAGATCTAAATTTTGTTCTAAATTTTCCATGTATTGCCTCGATTTTAGCCATAATTAATCGCGCACCATGGCTAGTGTTTTTGTAGTGATCAGGGGTTACTCGGAACCTACGCACTATCATAAGTGGGTAGTGCAGGGTTTGAACCTGCGACCACTCGCGTGTGAAGCGAGTGCTCTTCCACTGAGCTAACTACCCGGTAATAGGGTATTATAGCAAATTTAATAAATAAAAAAGGTAAGCCGTTATAAGTATCCTCTGTTTCGTGTGCGCATATTTTTTATTAGACTTCTTGCATAACTAACATATAAAAGTACAATAGAAGTACTATGAAACAGAAAAAGAAAGCATGTGGGTCGCGGGTGGAATGGGTTTAGTATTAATGGGAGTAAAGAAAGCATTTGATAAAACAAAGGATAGCAAGAAGAAAAGAAAAGAAAAAGAGGAAGATAGGTGAGTAAATAGAAAATTGAGTACAGAGAATATTGTAAAGATGATGTTTGAATACTTTAGGGCAATACCCGAACATATTGTCACAAGAGACAGCTACAATGTCAACAAAAGTTGTGCGTATAGGGCATATAGAGTATTCGGCCATATTATCGTAGGAGACAGTGTCAGCAAAAGTTAAAGTTGTGCATATAGGACGATAGGGTATGCAGAAGAAGTATTAATGAGTAGTTGGGAATATGCGTTAGATGGGAAAAGGTTCAAAATAGTACAGAATAGATATAGAAACCGCAAAAGACGCTTTGAACTGCAATTTAACTCAGGTTTCAGGTGTTTGTAATTCTAAAATTTAGTATTCAAGTTGTGTGAGGGGTCTAATGTTAAGCTATACCGCATAGAAGCTAGTTGTGCGGAGATTCATTTTTTTTTCGTGTCATTTTACATGATATGACGCCAAAACTTGACACAAGCCGTGGAAAGTTGTAGAACGTTCTTCTAGTGTTGGTTGTTGAACTTGCGGTGCTATAAGCCTACTACGTCAAAAAAAACTAAGATAGAGGAAACATTATGACAAAAACAAAATTATTAATTTCATCCTCAATAACTAAGACGGAGAAAACATTATGAGAAAAACAAAATTATTAAATTCATCTTCATTTATTTTACTTGGTTTTTTGGTTTTAAGTTCCTGCGATAAAAAGAATGCGAGCCTTGTAAACAGGAGGACTGCTACTCCAGAGAAAATAAGAGAAATAGAAGAAAGAGAAAGAGTAAAAACTACTCTTCAAGAACTCGTCAATGCCATCCCCGACCTCTCCGACGAAGTCCGCCGCCGCCTCACCAATGCCATCTATGACTCCAGCATCTCCAACGAAGCCCGCATCAGCTTCATCAAAACCTTCTATGACCCCGCCCTCTTCCCCAATGACCGCCGCCGCTTCATCGAAGCCCTCTGTGACCCCAACCTACCCAACGACCGCCGCCTCAACTTCATCGAAGCCCTCTGTGACCCCAACCTCTCCAACGACCGTCTCAACTTCATCAAAGCCCTCTCTTGCCGCGTCATCCCCGACGATCGCCGCCTCAACTTCATCAAAGCCCTCTGTGACCCCAACCTCCCCGACGGCTGCTGCCTCAACTTCATCAATGCCCTCTCTCACCCCGACCTCTCCGACGGCCACCGCTTCGGCTTCGTCAAAACCCTATCTGACCCCGACCTCCCCGACAACAACCGCCTGAACTTCATCAAAGCCCTCTGTGGTGACCCCAACCTCTCCAACGAAGCCCGCATCAGCTTCATCAAAACCCTCACTCACCGCGCCCTCGTCTTCCACGACCACCGCCTCAACTTCATCAAACCCTTCTCTGACTCCAGCATCTCCAACGAAGCCCGCATCAGCTTCATCAAAACCCTCTGTGACCCCGCCCTCTTCCCCAACGACCGCATGAACTTCATCAAACCCCTCTCTGACTCCAGCATCTCCAACGCAGCCCGCCTCACCTGCATCATAGCCCTCTCTGACCACAGCATCTCCAACGCAGCCCGCCTCAACTTCATCCGTGCCTTCTCTCACCCCGCCCTCACCGACTACAACGGCCGCCTCAACTTCATCCGTGCCTTCTCTCACTCCAACCTCCCCGACGACCGCCGCCGCAGCCTCATCAATGCCTTCTCTGACCCCAACCTCTCCGACGACCGCCGCCGCAACCTCATCAACGATCCCTTTGGCATTGCCCTTGAAAATTCGTAAAAATTATGTTTCATTAT
>BNVZ01000074.1 GCA_025998475.1 Endomicrobiia bacterium
ATTCTCTGTACTCAATTTTCTCTTTGCTCACCTACTTGCCATATCTTTTCTTACTCCCGACTATCCTTTGTTTTATCAAATGCTTTCTTTACTCCCATTAATACTAAACCCATTCCACCCGACCCGCCTGATAAGACAAGACCATTATCGTTTTTGGGTGTACCGTCTGCATCAAAAAGCTTGCAAAAATAGACTAGGACTAACAAAGTTTTTTCAATATTTGTGGATTTATACAAACATTTATTTTGCAACAGTATCTAGAATGTGAACGATAATTAACAACTATTAAAGTTATATACTACGATAATCTAAATTATTTATATTTATAAATATAAATTTCATTAAAGATAATAATTAACTTTAATGTTTATAACTTATTAATAATCTCTTGTACATAACATAATATATATTATCGGACGTTAAAAAATAACACAAATGCATTGGTCTCGTAGCCGTAATTTTTCATGTCCATTTAAGTTTGGTGTAAAATTTTCTGTTTCCTGTCATCCTTTTTTAACAAAAGCTTATCTTTTCATTTGTTACTGTGCAACTTAAAAGGTTGTAGCACATATACAAGGGATTAGTTCAAAAATAGTACAAGTACACTGCATCATTGGACTTACCTTGCAAGAGAAATGCGCTGCTTTAACTTTAAGACTTTTATTAACCTTTCACGAAAATCTTCAGTAATGCTCATGTAGGATTTAAGTCCGGCAAATATAGTGATAAATATAAAAGTTTACAATTGGCCTTTTCTGTTATCTCTTCTACGCACTTACCCTTTATCACTTGAAGTTGCACCATCTCGCATCTTAAGGAGGTGAGCATATACTCCCTTCATACATCTTCTTATTCTTTACGGTGCAATTTCAAACGATTTGGTTATAGTAGTTTTAGAGATAATTTAAAAAAATTTATAGGATTCTGTGTCAAGTCTGGGTAACCACATATCTTGTCTTGGTGCAACTTCAAACGTTCAGGACATTTGTAAGGACACAGACGTTGCTTTAAAATCTAAGCAACATCTGCATTTCCCTTGATATTCTATGTATCGTTTTGGGTTTCTCTAAAAACTCATTCTATCGTTCTTCACCCCCCCCTCCCCCCGATCTTGCGGTTGGGGCATTGCGGTGGATTTAGTAAAAAAGAATCTCTTGTCGAGGAAATGAAAAAACATAAGCAAAATAGATTGGATTTATGAAATAGACCTCTTAATAACTAACATATAAAAGTACAATTAGAAGTACTATGAAACAGAAAAAGAAAGCATGCGGGTCAGATGGAATGGGTTTAGTATTAATGGGAGTAAAGAAAGCATTTGACAAAACAAAGGATAGCAGGGAGTAAGAAAAGATATGGCAAGTAGGTGAGCAAAGAGAAAATTGAGTACAGAGAATATTGTAAAGATGATGTTTGAATACTTTAGGGCAATACCTAAACATATTGTCACAAGAGACAGCTACAATGTCAGCAAAAGTTGTGGATATAAACATAGGGTATTAGGGCATAATTATCGTAGGAGATAGTTACAATGTCAGTGAAAGTTGTGCGTATATAGGGCGATAGATTATTCGGACATATTATCACAAGAGACAGCTACAATGTCAGCAAAAGTTGTGGATATAAACATAGAGTATGCACAAGAAGCATTAATGAGTAGTGGGGAAAATACTAGAGGGAATAGGTATTGATAAACAAAGCGCTAGAAGTAGAAGTAGCAGTGATTATGCTAGAGATTGACACAAAGACTTCAAAAACAGCGAAAGTGGCGAAAGCGAAAAGAATAATAGACATACAATAACCGTTGATAGTAGTTAAATCAAAAGTGGTTTAGCGAAAAGAATAAGAGACATACAATAACCGTTGGTAGTAGTTAAATTAAAGGCAAGCAAGTAATATGCACAGCGATTGATAGGGCAAGGAGCACGATTTTGGTTTATTTTAGTAGGCATGTATTTATGCAAAGAAAGACAATAAGATACATGGCAAATACAATTTAGGAGGACTTGACAGAATGCATACAAACACACTAGTTCTAAAAAAAGAGATCAAAGAAACACCCACTGACAAAAGAAGATAAAGAGTTAAATAGGGAGATTTCATCAAAAAGGATTATAGTGGAAAATATCAAAAGTATTTGTTAAAAGGTTCAAAATAGTCTAAAGAATAGATAAGTAATAGCAAAAGACGCTTTGGACTGCGATTTAACTTGGGTTTCAGGTATTTGTATTCTTGAATTTAATACTTAGTTATGCAAGAGGTCTAATGTTATTTTCTGTGACGAAATGACTAAAAACAATATCAGGAAAAGTTGACAAGAGTCATAGGTTTTAGAGACACTAAGGATACTAGGATTGAGCGAAGTAATTGTTTTGGCAGGGTCTTTTGTTCTTATTGGCAGGAATTGCAATATTTTAATTATGCGTCAGCTTGGAGAAATGGATACGGAAGAACCTATTGTGGGATCTTTCAGTTATTTTGCATATAAATGTTGGGGAGAGTTCCCGGAATTTTTAGCTGGTTGGAATTGTTGGATTTTGTACGTTATGATAGGCATAACGGAATTAACTGCCGTAGCAGCTTATACTCATGGAGCTACCATTAAAAACTTATGGCAGGACAGGCAACAACAACTGTTGGCTCGCATGCAGTAGACCCGCTTTTTAGCGGTTTTTTCGCGCATGGTAGCATTTAGGGGGGGGTCTTATACTGTAATAATTTTTGCTTTCGGCGGACCTGAGCTTATAGGAATTGCAGCAGCAGAAACATCAGATCCTCAAAAAACCATAAGCTATCAAGCAAGTCGTATTTCGTATTTTGATTTTTTATATAGGCCCTGTTGCAATGTTTTTAGCATTAGACATCCCGCACAACTTAAGTATTAAATTCATGGAATCCTATACTTTAATTTTAGCTAACCACCAAAGTGCAGGTGTATAAGCCTTTTTTTTATAAACTAATACAACTTTCAATATTCTGCAATTCTTCGTATGAATCGTAAGCTCTTAAGTAGGCCATAGCCTTTTCAAGATTTGTTAATATTGAGCATCCGCACCTAACTGCTGTTTTTCTTATCTCTGAGTTATTACTAAGCTCATCAACACTTAAATTTTTATTTATATTTATTACAAAATCTACTTTTCCCTCGACTATAATATCCACAGCTCGAGGATTTCGATTCCAGTGGACAATATTGACTTTGTATCCCCTCTCTTCAAGATATCTCGCAGTTCCTTTGGTTGCATAAACAGGAACTTCTAATTTATAGAGATTATCTACTATTTCCATAAATTTCACTTTATCTTTTTCTCTACCGGTACTTAAAAGAATTCCTTTTTTAGGTTTTCTTATCTGTGTTGCATCCATAGAAAGGAGCATTGCATGATTAAATTTTTCACCCAAACAGCCAACCTCGCCTGTTGAAGCCATCTCTACACCGACAACTGGATCAGCGCCGTCAAGTCTTTGAAAACTAAACATCGATGCTTTAACGCCAACGTAAGGTATTTCGCTTTCATCAATTAAAATCTTTTTCACTTTTTCATTATTCATAACTTTACAAGAAAGTTCAGCTAAATTTACATTGGAGACTTTTGAAATAAAAGGGAAAGATCTGGAAGCCCTGGCATTACATTCAATAACTTTAACATCATTGTCTTTGGCGATAAACTGTATATTGAAAGGACCATTTAAAACAAGTCCTTTAATTATTTTTCTTACTATATCTTTTATAACATTTACGGTATGTGTGTATATTTTTTGCGATGGAAATACCATTGTAGCATCTCCACTATGCACACCTGCGTTTTCAACATGTTCTGTAACAAGCGAAAGAATTACTTCACCGTCTTTTGCAACACCATCGCACTCGATCTCCTTTGCATCAAGAATAAACTTTGAAATAACAACAGGGAAATCAGTCGAAATATCTCTTGTAAGCGATAAATAATAATCCAAACTCTGTTTATCGTTTGCAACATTCATAAGAGTTCCCGAAAGAACAAAACTTGGGCGAATCAGAACGGGAAACCCTACTTTTTCTATAAACTTTTCTATTTCGGAGACAGAAACAGCCGATGTCCATTCAGGCTGGTCTATACCAAGTTTATCGAGCATATTAGAGAATTTTTCTCTATCTTCCGCGCCGTCGACGCTCTTCTGGCTGTGTCCCAAAATATTTACTTTCGCTTCGCTTAGAGGCTGAATTAAATTATTAGGGTTTTGCCCTCCCATACAGGCAATCACACCTTTTGGATCTTCAATATCTATAATATCCAATACTCTTTCTGAGGACAACTCTTCAAAGTAAAGTCTGTCGGAAGCACTGTAATCTGTTGAAACTGTTTCAGGATTGCAATTAATAATAACGCTGTCATTCTTTTTATTCTTAAAATAACTGCTTGTCATAACTGAACACCAATCAAACTCCAAACTACTTCCTATACGGTAGCTTCCGCTTCCTAAAGTTATAACGCTCTTTGCATTTTTTTTGGCGGATAAATCGCTGTGCATGCCGTCATATGTAAGATACAAATAGTTAGATTTCGTAGGATATTCCGAAGATGTCGTATCTATCTGTTTTACAACAGGTAAAATTCCAAGTTTTTTCCTTAATTTTCTTATTCCAAAAGATAAACTTCTTATCTGTCTAATACTAAGTTTTATTTTGCTATCTAAGCACGCTAAAAGAAATATTTTTGTAAGTTGAAAATCCGAAAAACCTTTCGATTTTAAACGTTGTAGATGTTCTTTAGGAATTTGTTTAAAAACACTACATACATCAGTTGCCGTGAAATTATCTTTAATTTCTTTTTGCTTAAAGAAATTAAATAATTCAGTTTCAAAATTCACAAGATATAAAATATGCGATAAAAACCAATAATCTATTTTTGTTTTATCGTACACGTATTCTAAAGATTTTCCTCTTTTAAAAATTTCATAAACAGCAAAAACTCTTAAATTTGTTGGTGAAAAAAGTTCCTTTTCAAGATCGTTATCCGAAGCATTGCTAAAAACATTTGCAGTTATCCCATCTTCGTTTTCGTTAACCATTCTCAATGCTTTCTGCATAACTTCGCAGAAATTTCTTCCTATCGCCATAACTTCACCTACTGATTTCATCTGTGTACCAAGATTTTTTGAGACTCCACTGAACTTATTTAGGTCCCAGCGTGGAACTTTCAAAGTAACATAATCAAGAGATGGTTCGTAAAACGCCGAAGTGGTTCCTGTAACAGGGTTTTTAAGTTCAAGCAAGTCGAAACCTATAACTATTTTTGCGGCTATATAAGCAATAGGATAACCTGTAGCCTTACTTGCCAAAGCACTTGAGCGTGATAATCTTGCATTAATTTCAATTACGTAGAAACCGTACTCTTTAGGATTTAAAGCATACTGCACATTACATTCACCGACGATACCTACATTTTGCGCAATCTTAATTGCGGTATCTCTTAACATATTATTTTCAGTATTGTTGATAGTCTGGCAAGGCGCAATAACTATGGAATCGCCTGTATGGATTCCCATAGGATCAAAATTTTCCATGTTGCATATAGTTATTGTATTTCCTGTCTTATCGCGCATTACTTCATATTCTATTTCTTTCCAACCGTGAAGAGATTTTTCAATTAATACCTGAGGAGAAGTCATAAGGGCAGCTTGTGTAAGTTTCCTCAATTCTGCTGAAGTTTTTGCAAGACCCGAACCAAGACCGCCAAGAGCAAAAGCAGATCTAGTTATAACAGGATAACCTATTCTTTCCGCAGTTTTCAAAGCCTCTTCCGTTGTGGAAACAGCATGACTTTTTGCTATTGGAACATTTATTGATTTCATCTTTTGCGCAAACATTTCTCTATCTTCGGACAATTCAAGAGCATCAACTTGAGTTCCTAAAACTTTAACGTTGTATTTCTTTAAAACTCCACTTTTTTCTAACGATATAACACAGTTTAAAGAAGTTTGACCGCCAAAGCTTGAAATGATTGCCGCAGGTTTTTCGATTTTAATAATCTTTTCAACCCAAAAAGGAGTTATTGGATATAAATACACTTTTTTATTCAATCCTTTATTAGTCTGTACTGAAGCAATATTAGGATTGATAATTACAACCTCAAGACCTTCTTCTTCTAAAGCTTTTACAGCCTGAGAGCCCGAATAATCAAATTCGCCAGCCTGCCCTATAGACAAGGCTCCCGAACCTAAAAGAATCACTTTCTGTTTTTTACCGTTTTTGGGTAATAAAAAACTTAAAATTGGCATGTTTTTTCTCTTTACATATTTAATTGTTAAACTATCGCCCCCCAAGCAAGCCATGAGCAAACCGCTTAAAGTAGTACAATTAAGCTATGGAAACGCTCGAAAAAGCAGACAGCATAGTGCATATAAGATACACTATCATTTTGTAACGCCTAAAAGCATAAGAAAAGCTATATTTGGTAATATTTAGCGTTGTAATAGTAATTCAAATAA
>BNVZ01000075.1 GCA_025998475.1 Endomicrobiia bacterium
CTTTGTATCAATCTCTAGCATAATTACTGCTACTTTTACTTCTAGCGCTTTGTTTATCAATACCTATTCCCATCTAGTATATTCCCCACTGCTCATTAATGCTTCTTGTGCATACCCTATGTCTATATCCACAACTTTTGCTGACATTGTCTCCTTACGATAACTAGTTTTCCTTAACAATACCTATTCCCATCTAGTGATTCCCCACTACTCATCAATAATTCTTGTGCATACTCTATGTCTATATCCACAACTTTTGCTGACATTGTCTCCTACGATAATATGTCCGAATGTTCTATCGTCCTATATGCACAGCTTTCACTGACATTGTAACTGTCTCTTGTGACAATATGTTCGGGTATTGCCCTAAAGTACTCAAAACATCATCTTTACAATATTCTCTGTACTCAATTTTCTCTTTGCTCACCTACCCCCCCCTTTTTTTTCTTTTCTTACTCCTTGCTATCCTCACTGTTTTGTCAAACGTCCCTTTCTTTACTCCCATTAATACTAAACCCATTCTATCTGACCCACATGCTTTCTTTTTCTGTTTCATAGTACTTCTATTGTACTTTTTATATGTTAGTTATTAAGAGGTCTAATGAAAGACATTGGAAACATGGATGAAATGTGGGAGCAACAGTTGGGTCCGTCTAAAAGCTCTTAGGCAAACAATTCCTCTTTTTGCAAAAAAGGAGTGTAGGTACAAACATGGTGCGAGATAAAGCTGTTTTAATGTGCAAAATCCAAAAACACATATTGGGCTGTTTTTGTCGTTCAAAATACAGCTTAGCTTACTGCCAGTTAAATCAGGAAATTCCATCTACGCTTATTTTATCATTTCCTTTTGTTCAAATCTTTGGGCTCGTTATAGCCTAGAACAGATGCTACTGTCACGCAATAACATTCTACCGGTTATCCTAGAGACGCAAGTAGTACTATTTATACCTTTTGCTGATAACAGCTACCAAAATACTTATTTTAGCGATATCAATAACGGAACTTCGCCGCAGTCTGGAAACAAGTAACAGTTGATGCATTCGTTCCAGATTTTGCGAGGGAGAGTTTCTTTAAGAATTACTTTATATCCTAACTTGATGAAAAATTCAGGTTTAAAAGTTAATGTAAAAATTTTATATATTCCTAAAGCTATGGCATTTTCCTGTAGTTTTTCAACAATTTTTCTGCCGAGACCTTGCCTTTTAAATTCTTCAGCTACAGCCAGTGCTTTTACTTCTGCTAAATCACTCCAAGAAACATGAAGAGCGCCACAACCAACTATTTTACCTTCATTTTCAAGTACGACAAACTCCTGAATATTCTCGTACACAGCGTTTAAAGATCTATGCAGCATCTCTTTATTGTTTGCGTAACGCTCTACAAGCTTGTGCATTTCTTTTACATCTGTAACCTTTGCCGATCTCAAGTTCATTATCATATCTCCGAATATTTTACTTTATAAAATTGTATCCCGCCCAAATCGCTTTCTTATTAACTTCAACAAGTTGCGATTTTAGATCGAACGCTTTTTCACATGCGGATAATACATTTTTTAAAGTAAGACTTTTTTCATTATTAGTTTGTCTTTCTGCGTTAATGCGATGTATTTCAAGCGCTTTAATCAATGCTCCAATCGAAACCATATTGGTGGTTTTTATGTTCTTAATTTCTTTGCTTGCAATATCTGTAGCAGGTACGAAATAGGGTTTTATTTTGTATCGTTTGTCCTGCGATATAACAGAAGAATTTGCAATTATCACAGCTTCGTCGATCATTACTGACATAAACTTATCCAGCGATGGTTCGTTCAGTGCTACTAAAGCATTGGGATTAAAAGCAAACGGTGAGCCGATTTCATCACTTGATACGACAACAGTAGAGTTAGCTGTTCCTCCTCGCATTTCTGCTCCGTAAGATGGAAACCATGTTGTATGCAAACCTCGTTCTATTGCTGCTAGCGCCATCAAAGTTCCTGCCAAAAGAACGCCCTGTCCGCCAAAGCCAGCTATGACCACCTCAATTTGCATTTATTATACCCTATTGCACTGTCTTTCATAAAAATACTTCTGAAGTTTGGTGGCAGGTATGGTACGATATTATAACTCGGTTTGTCAATCATCCGCAGAATCTCACTCTACCATTTCCGCGGAGAGAGATAATGACTACAACGGCAACTGGTAAAGCATGTGTCTTTCATGTATTTATCGCAAAGAACCAACACACACAGGCAAAACGCATGAAAGCTTTTTTGGTTCTTGAGTCTCGTCTGTGGTACTAAATAATAGCCCATGGAATTTGCTTAAATCTAAAAATCAATCTCGTCGTAAAATCTATCATGCGTTTGTGGCTAACCAATATATTAAAGATTAAAACAAATTTCTGAAAAATGATATAATACAAACGCTTTAATAATGATATCAAACAAAAATCCAAAAGATAGGTGTTTTTTATTATGACAACAGAATTTGTACATTTACATAATCATACCGAATACTCTCTTCTTGACGGTGCTTGTAGACTAACTGATGACGGAGGAAATCCCGGCGAACTCTTTAAACTTATAGCTAATGAATATAAAATGACGGCACTTGCTATTACCGATCACGGTAATATGTATGGTGCTATGGAATTTTACTGGGCAGCAAAGCAAAGCGGTATAAAGCCAATTATAGGCTGCGAGGTATATGTCGCTCCAAAGTCACGGTTTGATAAAAATATCGACAGAATGTCTGAAGATGGCGACAATTATAACCATTTAACACTACTTGCGAAAGATTTTGAAGGGTATCAGAATCTTATGCGTTTGGTAAGCGTGGGATTTACCGAAGGTTTTTATTATAAACCTCGAATTGATAAAGAAGTTATAAAAAAATACAGAAAAGGGCTTATTGCCCTTTCAGGTTGCCTTGCAGGCGAAATTGCGTCGGCTTTGCTTAAAGGGAATGTTGAAAAAGCGCAAAAAGTGGCAATAGAGTATCGCGATACTTTCGGCAAAGATAATTTTTATATAGAAATTATGGATAACGGTCTTAGCGATCAACAAAGAATAATACCCGAATTTATTGAACTGTCAAATAAAACTGGAATTCCCATCGTTGCAACAAATGATTGTCATTTTTTGAGAAGAGAAGATTCCCAAATCCATGATATTTTACTCTGCATTGGTACTGGTAAGATGTTAGATGATGCCAAAAGGCTGCGTTTTGGCTCAGATCTTTTTTATTATCGTAGTCCGGAAGATATGATAAAAACATTTTCTTATGCGCCTGAAGCTATAAAAAACACTTTAGTGATTGCTGAAAAAATCAATGTCGAAATCAATACGGATAAATTGCTTTTGCCTCAATTTCAGGTTCCAAAAGAATACAAATCTGATTCGCAATATTTAGAAACACTTTGTCGTCAGGGTCTTTTGAGAAGATATGGCACAATTAAACCAGTGCACGAGGAAAGATTAAGGCATGAACTTTCCATTATTAATAGGATGGGTTTTGCATCTTACTTTTTAATAGTATCAGACTTTATAAAATATGCAAAAGATCATGAAATTCCGGTAGGTCCAGGAAGAGGTTCCGGAGCAGGCTCTATGGTTGCATATTCTTTGGGTGTTACAGATATTTGTCCGCTAAAATACGATTTATTGTTTGAAAGGTTTTTAAATCCTGACAGGCGTTCAATGCCCGATTTGGATATAGACTTTGCAGATTCAGGTCGTGATGAAGTTATAAGATATGTGCGCCAAAAATACGGCGAAGAAAAATGCGCGCAAATTATAACATTTGGCTCAATGCAGTCTAGACTAGTTATAAAAGATGTTGCGCGAGTTATGGGCTTTACGCCGACGGAGTCAAATAACATTGCAAAGCTCGTTCCACAAAACGCAAGTATTGCAGAAGCTTTAGAGATTTCTGCAGATTTGTCAAAACTTGTCAAAACGGATGAAAGAATTTCAAAACTTATAGTTACTTCGCAAAAACTTGAGGGTCTTAAAAGACATACTGGCGTACATGCCGCAGGACTGGTTATAGCAAACGAAGAAATTACAAATTATTCTCCTCTTGCTAAAGGCTCAAAAGCTATTATTACAACCCAGTACGACGGCGTTGTATTGCCACGTTTAGGTCTTTTAAAAGTTGATTTCTTGGGATTAAGAACGCTTACCATTATTGACGATTGCATTAAATTTATACGCAAAAAAAATCCTGATTTTAAATTAGACAATATTCGTTTGGATGATAAAAAAGCCTACAAACTGCTTGCTGAAGCTAAGACTATGGGTGTGTTTCAGCTGGAAAGCAAAGGTATGAGAGAGTTAATAAGGAAACTTAAACCAAGCACTATTGACGATGTAGTAGCTTTAATTGCCTTATATCGTCCTGGCCCTATGGGATCTGGAATGCTGGATGATTTTGTAAATCGTAAGCATGGCAGAACGAGAATTGTTTACGATCATCCATTACAAGAGCCGATTTTAAAAAGTACTTACGGTGTTATTTTGTATCAGGAACAAGTAATGAAAATGTCAGTTGCGCTTGCGGGGTTTACCCCGGGAGAAGCAGACAGTTTGCGTAAAGCAATGAGTAAAAAAATACCTGAAGTTATTGAAAAAGAAAGAGAAAAATTTACAAATGGCGCTAGAGAAAAAAACATAGATAGAAGAAAATCCGAAAAAATCTTTAATAATATTTTAGCTTTTGCAGGATATGGTTTTAACAAATCTCATTCTGCGGCGTATGGTGTAGTTTCTTACAGAACAGCATACTTAAAGGCAAATTATCCTCTTGAATATTTAACCGCTTTGCTTAACAGCGAAATAGGCCGCTCAGCTATAAAAGATAACGAAGAAAGCAAACTTGCAATGTACCTAGACGATGCTGCTCTTTTTGGTATTGAGATATTGTCTCCAGATATACAGTATTCTAATGGGAAATTTAAAATAGAAGAGAAGAATATACGTTTCGGTTTGCTTGCAGTTAAAAATGTTGGCGAAGGATTGACAGAATCCATAGAGCATGCAA
Organism: Endomicrobiia bacterium; assembly: GCA_025998475.1. Lineage (GTDB taxonomy): Bacteria > Elusimicrobiota > Endomicrobiia > Endomicrobiales > Endomicrobiaceae > Endomicrobiellum. The sequence goes on from BNVZ01000075.1 coordinate 5,019, forward strand.
GAATGGGCGATGGAAGTATTAAATTTTTTAACGATTGGGACGATTTTTTACAGAGGATAGATTTAAAGTCAACTAATAAAAAAGCGCTTGAAAGTCTCGCAAAAGCAGGAGCATTTGATACTTTTGGTAAAGACAAGTTTGAAACAAGAGCTAGTTTGCTTAAAAGTATAGATTCATCTGTTGATAAAGCTACAAAAATAAAACAAGATAAAGAATCTGTGCAGGGTTTTCTTTTCGATAGCTCGGAGGTTATGACAAGCATATCGTCGTTACAAAAAACAAAACCTCTCGAGTCGCTTGAAGCTTTATACTTTGAAAAAGAAGTTTTGGGATTTTATCTTTCAGGACATCCCTTAACTCCTATGAAGAAAGATCTTGCTACCTATTCTGATTACAGACTTGACAAACTCCCAGAACCTGTAGAAAATGTTGATTTTAAAACAGCGCAGGTTGTTCGCATAGCTGGTATGATAGCTTCCGTAAAAAAACTTATTTCAAAAACAAAAAAAGAATCTTATGCAAGAATTAAAATAGAAGATCTACACGGCAGTGTGGATGCAGTACTCTTTCCAAAGAATTTTGAAAAATTTGGCAAGTATCTTACGCCTAATAATATTGTTGTGGTAAAAGGTGGATTGATGGGTGCGCAAGGACAGCCCGAAATAATAGTAGAAGATATAATGACAATGGATGAAGCTAAAAAGAAATTTCCATCAAACTGCGGAGAAATATATGTAAAAATTTCGACCACTAGGTACGACGATACCTTAAGTGAAGATCTAAAGAAAATTTTTAAAACACATAAAGGCAAAGCAAAGGTTTATCTGCATTTAGAAGATTCTCTCCACGGTAAATTTTCTATAGAAACAGACTATTTATCCGATTGTTCGAACGAATTTATCTACGATGTTGAAACGGCAATAGGTTCTAAAGATTCAGTAGAACTGCATTAGACCTCTTAATAACTAACATATAAAAGTACAATAGAAGTACTATGAAACAGAAAAAGAAAGCATGTGGTCGGGTGGAATGGGATTAGGCGATTAATGGGAGTAAAGAAAGGGACATTTGACAAAAGAGTCAAGGATAGCAAGGAGTAAGAAAAGAAAAAGGGGGAGTAGGAGGAGCAAAGCAGATACAGATCAACCCACTTAAAAAAAGTGGATAAAAAGACATTAAAAGGTTGTCTTCTGGGGTTGGGGTTGGGGTTGGGGTTGGGACTACTACGCCGCTGCCTTTTTTACCTTTGCCTTTGTTGCTGTCATCTTCGCTGTTGTCATCGCCATCGTTAAAGTATAATTAGGCGTTTACATAAGACCTATCAAGCTAAAACTGTTTACAACAATTGTTAATAATGACTAATAATTTACGCATAACAGCAACAATAGCAAGCATTTTAAGTTTACCGTTGTTAATAATGACTAATAATTTACGCA
>BNVZ01000076.1 GCA_025998475.1 Endomicrobiia bacterium
CCGGCAATATGCTCCGTGCTTATTTCTCTTCCACCCAAACCATAAACATAATTTACAGCTTTAGGACTTACGACTCCTACGGTATTGTAAAGAGCGAGTATGTTGCCGTAGAAAGCGAGCACTCTGCAATGTCTGCTACAATAGCGGCATCTGCGGCAGGTGCAAGAGCAATGACAGGCACTTCTTCTCAAGGCTTGTGCCTTATGTGGGAAATGCTTTACATAGCTTCAGGCTTAAGACTTCCTATCGTTATGGCAGAGGTTAACAGAGCGATTTCCGCTCCTATAAATATTCACGGAGATCAGTCTGATACAATGGGGGCAAGGGATTCTGGTTGGATTCAGATATATTCAGAAAATTCTCAGGAAGCTTATGACAACATGATTCAGGCTGTAAGAATAGCTGAAAAGGCAAACCTTCCTACTCTTGTAACGACGGACGGATTTATTATTTCTCACTGTATGGAAGTTGTTGAAACTTATCCCGATGCTGATGTAAAGGCATTTGTCGGAGAATATAAACCTTCAAGATATCTTTTAGATATAAAGAGACCTTACACATTAGGCTCAATTGATTTACAGGATTATTACTTTGAACACAGATTCCAACTTGCGCAAGCTATGAGAGATTCGAGTAGTATAATTTTAGAAGTAGCTAACGATTTTGAAAAAATTTTTGGGCGCAAATATGACTTGTATGAGAAATTTATGTTAGATGATGCTGAAATTGCAATAGTAGTTATCGGCTCAACCGCAGGTACTGCAAAAGTTGTAGTTCAAGAATTGAGAGAGAAAGGTATAAAAGCAGGTCTTTTAAAAATAAGAGTTTACAGACCATTCCCAGCCGAACAAATTGCGAAAGATTTGGCTCACATTAAAGCGATTGCTGTTATGGACAGGGCTGATAGTTGTTCTGGCGCTTATGCCCCTTTATATTCGGATGTTGTAGCGTCTTTATATACCGCAGGAGTCGTAAGTCCTAAAGCTGTAAATTATGTTTATGGTTTGGGTGGAAGAGAAATAAGCACGGAGCATATTGCCGGCGTTTACGATACACTTGACAAAATTGCTTCAGGCGCGCAGAAGCCGTCAAATCAGGTTGAATATATTAACGTAAGGAAAAAATAAGTTATAGTCAAATAACTTCAAGTTGCGCTATAACAAAAAAGAAGATAAGTTTTTTGTTAAAGAGATGGTCATAAAGGAGAGAATTTTTGTCAATCTCACCTGTATTTTTTAAAACTGCGGCACGGTGTAACTCGAAGTGATTTGGCTGTATTGTGTGTTTCTTACTCCGAAATACAAGATTTTGTCAAGACAAAAAATGTTAAAAGTTATGTACTATGAAAGAAATTTTGCAAAATATTGAAAAAGATGCATTAGACCTCTTGCATAACTAATATATAAAAGTACAATAGAAGTATATGAAACAGAAAAAGAAAGCAGGTGGGTCGGGTGTAATGGGTTTAGTATTAATGGGAGTAAAGAAAGCATTTGATAAATAAAGGATAGCAATGACAGATAGAAGAAAAGATAGGGTAAGAGCAAAAAGGTTCAAAATAGTCTCAAAGATAGATCTAGGAGGCCTTAGGCAAAATACATAAACACACTAGTTCTAAAAAAAGAGATCAAAGAAACACTAAAAAGCTGACAAAAGAAGATAAGGAGTTAAATAGAAAGATTTATCAGATGATTATAGTAGAAAACATTAAAGTATTTGTTAAAAGGTTCAAAATAGTACAGAATAGATATAGAAACCGCAAAAGACCCTTTGGACTGCGATTTAACTTTGTTCTTAACAAGCAGTAAATTTTTTACACAATCAAAAAAAACAAAAAAGACCGAAAAAACCGTATTAATTACTTTACCAACAGAAAAAGGTGAAAAAAGAGATTTGATACTTGTAAAAGGTAAGGCATTTGAAAAAGGAGAGAAAGAAGAGTATTAAAAGCATTTCATAACCGTGTTCTATACGCTTTAACTCACATATGTGAATAACATGGAAAACAGTATCTAGAGTATCTTAACCATGAAATTAAAATTTGTTACTGTGACGTGTCAGTTAAAGAACTTGTTGATATATTAGGATTTAAAAATTCATGTAATTTATGTGGAAGGCAATATATAAAATAAAAATTGAAAGAGCTATTGACGATTTAAGCACCTTCCCTTTCTTTTTTGATCTTTCAGAATTTGACGGAAAGTTAGAAAATATAACATTTAAATTTCTAAAAACAGCAATATTTCCAAAATATAAAAGAAAGAATACCCCTGTGATGATTAGAATGGAATTTTCACAGTTATATAGTAATATGCTTTTTCAAGAACAAACGATACGTAGAAATAGATCTTTATGCATAATAGACGACCCTCTTGCATTTTTCTTAATAAATCATATAGAACCAACTTTAATCAAACAAGGCTATTTTAATATTACACTTGCAAAATTAATCAAATCACTAGATTTGCAAAAAGCAGATTGGCATAATTTTAAAAGTACTAAAATGAGACAGTTCAAAAAAACAACAGACAAATTACTGAAGCTTCCAGAATTAAGATTAAGCGATGGAAGTACTATAACATCGGTTAACTATTATTCAAACAAAGACAAGAATGATTATATTATGAAAATTACTACGAGCAAAGCAGATAAAACTACTGACACAACTTACCAAATTGCTATATAACAATATTTTTTAAGTAAAGTAATATTTGTCTATCAGCTTAAAGACTTCGTTTTAACGTAGAGTTTTGGGGTGTAGTCCCCAAGTGCGGATATATACTAGCTAATGACAAAGAAGGTATTTATTATACCTCTTGCACAATTTGAGTATTAAATTTTAGAATTACAAATACCGCAACTCAAGTTAAATCGCAATCCAAAGGGTCTTTTGCGGTTTCTATATCTATTCTGTACTATTTTTGAACTTTTTTGCTCCTTGCCCTATTTTTACTTCTCACCTTGCTATCCTTTGTTTTGTCAAACGTCCCTTTCTTTACTCCCATTAATACTAAACCCATTCCACCCGACCCACATGCTTTCTTTTTCTGTTTCATAGTACTTCTATTGTACTTTTATATATTAGTTATGCAAGAGGTCTAATATAAAATTTGCCCACTATTACTACTATTACTACTATTACTACTATTAAAGACTATGTCCTTTGAAATCCAAAGGACAACAGGCAACGTCTTTTCAAATTTAAAAAAAAGATAAAAAGGACAAAGAAATGTGGGAAGAAATAAAAATTAAACTTCAAGAAAAATTATCTGAAGAAGACCATTCACTTTGGTTAGATCCTATAAAAGAAGAAAGTTTAAAAAATCACACATTAACCCTTATAATTCCCAATAAAATTTATCTTGAGCAGATGGAAACTAAATATAAACCACATATAACAAATACAATAAAAGAGAATTTTAATAAAAATATAAAAATTTGCTTTAAAATAATCGAAGAGGATATTCCAAATGTTAAACAAAGAATAGAAAAGACAAAAACATATCAACAACAACGTAAAGAACTTACAACTTTTGATAAGAGTCCAAACTTTAGAAGCCAAGAAGAAATGGATTTATACTTAAAAAAGCCAGAGATCAAATTACAAAAAGATTTGGCTGTAACTCAATTAAAACCAATGCCTGGCAGATATGGTACGACAATGGCTGCAAGCTTTACAAGTTTTGACAGTAGATATTTTACATACCCAAATGACAAAAGAAAGAGTTCCAAAGTTGATATCAAGATCAAGTATGCCAATGGTAAATATACACAGTATGAGCTTTACAGGGGGTTAAATGCTTTCGGGATGCCTGCTGTTGGGCAATTAAATACAACTCATGCTAGAATTTTACTTGCACTAGTCCACATGTGGCAAAAACAAGGCTGTCTATTTGCTGGTATAAGGGATTTTGCAGTAGTTGAGATATCCATAAGAGAACTTGCCAAAGATTTAGATTATAAAAAAATAAGTGGAGCATTGTATAAGTGGCTTTATTTAAGGATTGGTGAGCTAATTTCTTTTCCAAGTTTACTATCGCTTGATGGAAATACAGGACGAGGTTTTACTTTTTTATCAAGTGTAGATGCATGGAGTAATAAAAAAGATTATAATAAAACTATGTTGAGATTAACATTCAATCCCTTTATTTCAAGGCAGCTTTATGATAGAAGAGCTTTTTTAAAAAATCCAGAATGTTATAAAATTAAAAATCCCATAGCGTTTAAATTTTTAATGAGTTATGATAGAAGCATTTTCAAGGGTAATAAACTTAAACTCCCATTTAGAGAAGTAATTAAAACTTTACAAATTGACTATAAAAGAATAGATGTTACAGTTAAAGCCTTAAAAAGAGCTATTAAAGAATTAAATAAATATGAGATTAACGAACACTATAATTTAAAAGTAGACTTAATCAAAGAAAATAAACAATATTTTGTCACAGCTCGAGCGTATTTTAAGAAATAAATAAATTACCACAGAGTTAGCGTTGTTAGCTTAGTCTTATTACTTGCGAACTACAAATTACTTCGCGTAAAAATCTCTTAACAGCTTATAACCTTAATTTCAATCAATGTCGCTTTTTGTTTCTTTGTTCGAAATATCTGCCCAATATATCATTAGCTTCGTTAATTTTTTTCATTTTTTCAGTTGATTCTGGAGAACCTGAGTTTTTATCAGGATGATGTTGCTGAGCCATTCTTCTATAAGCCTTATTAACTTCATCTAAAGTCACGACATCTATAGTTTTATGTATTTCAAGTGTTTCAAGTGCCTGCGTTGCTTCATGCTCATTACACTCTCTCTCCTGATGCTGTTCCTGTTCCTGTTGCCATTGCCGTTCCCGCCGCTGTCGTTGCTGTTCCCGTTGATCCCGCTCTTCCTGTTCCCGAAGCCTTTCATTATTTCGCCACCACCTTACCCCGTCATCAGACCCTAGCCACGCCTGCCCGTCATTAGACTTCAGCCACACCCACCCGTCATTTGACTTCACCAGCCACACCCACCCGTCATCCTTAGACCTTAGCCACAACCTTCCGTCCTCAGACCTCAACCACTCCTTTCCGTCATCAGACCTCAGCCACGCCTGCCCGTAATTTCTAGACCTCAGCCACTTCCACCCGTCCTCAGACCTCAGCCACTTCCACCCGTCATCCTTAGACCTCAGCCACAACCTTCCGTCCTCAGACCTCAGCCACTCCCACGCGTCATAAGAGCTCAATCCAATGGGCGCTACACCCCTCAGCCACACCCACCCGTCATTCTCAGACCTCAGCCACACCCGCCCGTCATCAGACTTCAGCCATGCCCACCCGTCATCCTTAGACCTCAGCCACACGCACCCGTTAGGCCACAGCCACTTCCACCCGTCATCCTTAGACCTCAGCCACAACCTTCCGTCCTCAGACCTCAAGCCACACCCACCCGTCATCCTTAGACCTCAGCCACGCCCACGCTCCCCAAGATCCCAGCAGCCACACCTTTCCGTCATCAGACCTCAACCACACCCAGCCGTCATTAGACTTCAGCCACACCCACCCGTCATTCTCAGACCTCAGCCACACCCACCCGTCATCCCTAGACCTCAGCCACGCCCACCCGTTATACTCAGACCTCAGCCACACCCGCCCGTCATCAGACTTCAGCCATGCCCACCCGTCATCAGACTTCAGCCACACGCACCCGTTAGGCCACAGCCACTTCCACCCGTCATCCTTAGACCTCAGCCACAACCTTCCGTCCTCAGACCTCAGCCACACCCACCCGTCATCCTTAGACCTCAGCCACGCCCACCCGTCATCCTTAGACCTCAGCCACGCCCACCCGTCATCCTTAGACCTCAGCCACGCCCACCCGTCATTAGATCTCAGCCACACCCACCCGTCATCCTTAGACCTCAGCCACACCCACCCGTCATTCTCAGACCTCAGCCACACCCACCCGCCATTAGACCTCAGCCACACCCACCCGCCACGTTCCTCCAGGTATTTCCGAATAACTGTAAGTTTCGATTCTGGTTCTGGCTCTGACACTACGGGATCAGAAACTGTTCTATTGAGGATTGCAGGGACGGGTTTGGGTTTGGATTTGGGTTTGGGTTTGGGACAGGCAGATAGCAAAAAACTTGACAATGTGATAAACCATGCAAACAAAATTATTTTTTTCATAATGACTCCACAATGGACTTCCGTACATTTTTCTTACGGGAATTTTACACATTCAGTTCTGTATACATATATAATTTAAAACAAAATGTCTATAGTACAAACAGCTTGCTGCTTAGATTTTTTATAGTTCTATATAAATTTATAATAAAATGTCTAAAGTACACTTATCAGCATTCTTCATCAACTCAACAATCTTTCTCTCTGTTGTTCTGGAATGTTTGATAACACCATCGCTTACAAGATCACCAACTAAAATACATCCAGTAGAATCAACGTA
>BNVZ01000077.1 GCA_025998475.1 Endomicrobiia bacterium
CGTTGGTAGTAGTTAAATTAAAGGCAAGCAAGTAATATGCACAGCGATTGATAGGGCAAGGAGCACGATTTTAGTTTATTTTAGTAGGCATGTATTTATGCAAAGAAAGACAATAAGATACATGGCAACTACAATTTAGGAGGCCTTAGGCAAAATACATACAAACACACTAACCCCCAAAAAGAGATCAAACAAACACTAAAAAGCTGACAAAAGAAGATAAAGAGTTAAATAGAAAGATTTATCAGATGATTATAGTAGAAAACATTAAAGTATTTGTTAAAAGGTTCAAAATAGTACAGAATAGATATAGAAACCGCAAAAGACCCTTTGGACTGCGATTTAACTCAGGGTTTCAGGTATTTTTAATTCTAAAATTTAATACTCAATTATGCAAGAGGTCTACCGATTGTTTTTTGTTTCATAAACGTCTAATTTGTTTTTTGATACGTCAATGCCAATAAATTTAAGTGTATAAGGGCATATGCAATCCTTTGTAATTTGAGTAATTAGCTTCTTGTTTTCAATTGTTTGCATGCTGCAAACTAAAGTTTGCGCATTTGCAACCTCATCAAGCTTTTTACCTTGTGGTGGTGGATATTTTGATACATGCGGGCTTTTAGCCCTATTTAGTGTCAATATCCAACACCCTTATACACCTCGATTATACTTGTTTCTTAAGGAACAATTTTAGTTTGTGACCTTGTAAATGCAGGTGTTATTGAACACTCGAAGGCAACCGAGAGAAAGATAGTTGTGTTAATGAAAAACGCTAATAAGTGTGCTATAGACATTTTATTTTAAATATATATAACATGTTGTATAATGTGTGAGATCCAAAAAGCAAGCTGCGCGGAGGTTCATTCCTTTTTTCGATGTCGTTTTCATGATATGATGCCAACACTTGACACAAGCCGTGGAAGGTTGTAAACGCTCTTTAGTGCTGACAGTTGCATAAGTCTACTACATCAAGAAAAACTAAAACAGGGAGGAATGTCATGAGAAAAAGAAAATTGTTAATTTCATCTTCGTTTATTTTACTTGGTTTTTATGTAATTGGAACTCTCTCCAACTGTGCCTTTGCCGACCCCACCCTCCCTCCGCGCGCCTCCGCCAAAGCCTCCGCTTGACGCCGCCCGTGCCTCCGCGCCAACGCTGCCAAAGCCTCCGCTGCCTCCGCCTGCGACGGACGTCCTCACCGTCCTTGCCCCACGGCGTCCACGCTCCCTCCTCTGCCACTGAAACTGAACGCGACAACGCCTACGACGTCCGCGCGCGTCGAGGACGTCAAAGAAGCCCACGAAATCGCCGAAGACACCGCCACTCTCGCCTGTCGCTTCGCCACTAACGCCGCCACCGTCGCCCGCGCCGCCGACGGCTGTGCCCGTGCCGAGAACGCCAAAACCGCTGCCCTCGCCGAAACCGTCAACCGCACCAACGCCAGCAATGCCGCCAGCGACGCTCTCAGTGCTGCCAAAGCCGCTAACCGTGCCTCCGAAGCCCCCCCCTCTCTCTTCTACGCCGCCGCCGCCGCGTCCGTGCTGGCGTCTCCGCCAGAGTCGACGACGTTCTCGACGCCGAACTCAAACTCAACATTCGCATCCCCCCCCAGTGATCACTGAACAAGTCGAATAGTTAGCTAGGCGTTTTGACAACCGACAAAATCAAAAAACTTAAAGCATTAGTTGTCAAAGCCAATGTTCTGTACAACATGTGCAACCTCATACATTAAACGACAAGGCTACTGTGAACGTGTCTTTGAAGAGGATAACTTATGAAAACTAAAAGATTAGACATCTTGCAATCTCGACGTACATATCTTTATTGCCCATGTACCGTATTATTCTTGTAATGCCTTTTACTCCCACAGTGCTTTTTTTGCTTTACGCAAAAACATTACGCTTTGGGTTTACCGATTTAGATGACAATAATTTCATACATAGCATGACATGTGCGCTTGTTTATGCTTCAAAAACAGTAATAAATGAAGTTAACGTCCAGTAGTTCAACAAACAAAGAGCAAAAGAAATTGCTACATGGCAACAAATGGACGACAAGTATGGAGAATAAAAATATTTCATCAATAGGCGAGTTTGGGTTAATAGACATAATCAAAAATCAGTTTTCAAATTCAAAAAATAATGAAGATATTGTTGCAGATATCGGCGACGACTGCTTTTGTTTTAGATCAGGCAAAGATGTAATTTGCGTAACAAAAGATATGCTTATTGAAGATGTCCATTTTAAAAAAGAGTGGATAACGCCGCAGGAACTTGGCGAAAAAGCCATTGAAGTAAACGTAAGCGATATAGCGGCAATGGGCAATATAAAACCCGAATATGCTTTTATAGGTTTAGGTATTCCTCCTACAATTTCCGAAACATTTATAAAAAACTTGTTTAAAGGTCTCAAAAAAGCTTGCAACAAGCACAAAATGATAATAGCCGGTGGCGATACAGTAAAATCAAATAAAATTACAGTATCCGTTACGGTTGTTGGCATAGGGGAAGACAGAATAATAAAAAGAAGCGGCGCAAAGACTGGAGATTTAATCGGCGTAACAAACACATTTGGAGATGCCGGAGCTGGAGTTTTTCTTTTATACAAATACGGCGCAAAGTATAAATATACTAAGGATGAACGTTCTTTAATTTTAAAACAGAACAATCCGAAAGCAAGGCTTGATGAATCAAGCAAAATATCAAAGCATTTAACTTCCTTAACTGACGCTTCGGATGGTTTATATATTTCTGTCGGTTTACTTACAAAAGACTCAAATAAAGGCGCTGATATTTATATGGACAAAATTCCTACTTCGCAATCTCTAAAAAAAATTTTTAAAGAAGAGAACAAACAACTTAAGTTTGCATTGTTTGGCGGAGAAGATTATGAACTTGTTTTTACTGCGCCTGAGCCAAAAACTGAACTTATAAAAAAATTAATTCCTCAAGTTTCTTATATAGGAAAAATAAATTCATCAAAAGAGGTAAGATATTTCCATAATGGCAAAGAGCAAAAAATTCAATACTGTGGATTTAAACACTTTTAAAAATAGTATTTTTACTACCAAAACTCCCGAAGAAACAAGAAATTTAGGTAAAAAATTTGCTGCCGTATTAAAAAGTGGCGATATTATTTTTTTGAAAGGTAATTTGGGAAGCGGTAAAACGACTTTTACACAAGGAGTTGTAAAAGCTTTCGGCAACAAAGGTTTTGCACGCAGTTCAAGTTTTATGCTTGTAAACGAATACGATGCAAATGATTTAAAGCTTTTTCATCTGGACTTATATAGACTTCAGCCATCAAGCGTTTGGGATGTAGGTATAGAAGATTATATTTACAGTGGTAATATTTCGCTTATCGAATGGGCAGACAGGCTTATAGGTTTTGAAAATGATAATCACTGGAATGTCGAAATTGAGAATACAGGATCTGAAAGAAAAATAAAAATAGAGAAGCAAAAATGAAAATTTTGGCAATAGAAACTTCAGGAAGAACATTTAGCATAGCTTTGAACGAAAACGAAAAAACCATAGCGTCATTTTACTACGATAACGGACATGTCCATTCTGAAATGATTGTGCCGACCGTAGAAAGATTATTAAAAGAGACGGGGAATTCTTTTGAAACTATAGATAAATTTGCAGTATCTACAGGCCCTGGAAGTTTTACAGGAATAAGAGTCGGTATGACTGCTGTAAAAGTATTTGCCCAATTGCTTCACAAACCCGTTACAGCAATTAATACTTTATCAATTTTGGAAAAATCTTTTATTCAAATCAAAGGAATAAAAATAGTTGCCGCTATTGATGCTTTTAGAAACGAGGTTTACGTTAAAGACAACAAAAAAATTATTATTAAAAGCATAGATTCTTTCGTTAGAGACTTCAAAAAATACAAAAACAAAATACTTGTTATAGGAAACGCCGTGATAACCTATAAAGAACAGCTTGTAGAAGAGCTCGGAAATTTTAGCGTATCGCTGCCATACAGTATGCATATGCCAAAAGCTCAAGACCTAGCTACACTGGCTTATAATTCCGCAAAGAGTACAGACTATTCAAAAATAGAACCACTCTATATTCGTCGCTCATGGGCAGAAGAAAATAAAAAAATATAGAGAAGTAATCTATACATTTTATATATGTGATACAAAATTAAATCTCAAAACCCAAAATGCTTTAATGTGATAACATAATTTACACAACTGCTGTGTAACGAAGTGTAAACTAAAAAACAAAGACAAGCACTACGTTCAACAATCTCTGTTTGTTATATAATCCGCAAGCTTAATAAATATTTCGGATTTATCACCAAATATAGATACTGCTTTTTTTGCTCTCTTAATATATTCGTCTGCTTTCTTTTCAGCTGTTTCTTTACCGTACAAGGACAACGCAGTAAGTTTATCATTTTCTGCATCGCTGCCATTTTTGCCAAATAGTTTCTTATCTGCGTATACATCTAAAATATCATCGGTTATCTGAAAGCCCATGCCAATATTTGTTCCATAAACTTCAAGAGATTTTAAGCTTTTTTTATCCGCGCCAGCTAAAATAGCCCCTACTTTTAAACTTGCGACTATCAATGCGGCTGTTTTTTGAATATGTATAAATTTTAATTTATGCTCTAGTGATACTTTGTTTTTTTTGATCCATTTTCCTGTTTCAAAAGTATCTTCAGCTTGTCCTGCAATCATACCTCTGTATCCGCCGTAAACTGAAAGAACCTTTATTGCTTCATTTATATTTTTATCACTGCTGTTTGATTTAGTTATTAAATTAAAAGATTCTGTAAGAAGAGCATCTCCACACAAAATAGCAGCTGCTTCGCCAAACTTTTTATGATTTGTGGGCGCTCCTCTTCGCAAATCGTCATTATCCATAGCAGGTAAATCATCATGTATTAAAGAGTAAGTATGCAGATATTCAATGGCGCAAGCCGCAGGAACTACATCTTTGGATTTTATGTTAAAAAGCTTTGCCGCTAAAATAACAAATATAGGACGTAATCTTTTACCACCCGCTAAAACACTGTATCTCATGCCTTGAGAAATAATAGAATTATCTTTAGGCAAAAATCTTTTTAACGCAGAATTCACGTTTTCTGCTTTTTTTGTAAGATATTTTTTAAAATCAATCCCTTTTTGCAAAGTATTACTCCTTAAAAAACTCTTGTTTCAAGGTCTTTTTCTTCACTTTCTTCAAGTGGATTGACCAACTAACTAAGTTGTAAGTCCGCAAAGAGCTAGCTTTAAGAAATAGAGCGCCAATCGCTAAACTTTCTAGCCCTAAGAGGAATACGCTACTTTCTTGCTAACACCTCAAAGCGCATCTTGCACCTATTTTTTTAGAGAGTGCAAATGTACCAATACAGAAGTAGTTGGCTATACTCCAGAAGAAGTTATAATTTCAATTTTTTTCTTTGTCTCGTTTAACTTCGACGAACAAAATTTTGCAAGTTCGGTACCTTCGGAAAACAAAATCCAAGCCTTATCCAAATCAGGCGAAGTATTTTCCATTTCTGAAACGATTACCTCAAGTCTTTCAAGAGACTTCTCAAAAGTTAATTGTTTTTTAGCCATAGACTTCTACCTCTTATTTTCGGTATTGCTACCTTTAAGTTTTTAGTGCTAAAACCCATAAAACACCTTTTCTTATCAATATAGAATTGTAAAAACACGTTTACCAATCCCCTTCATTTTATTATTATTTACGTGTGCATTATAATACGTTATTTTGGAGGTTTTGGCTAATACCTTCGCTGTCATCTGTGCTACTAGTATCTAGTATCAAGTAACTAGTAATATCTTGTGGCTACGCCTCAAGACCCCTTAACCCTCACGACTTTGTCGTTTCGGGTTTATTTAGCTATGATGGCTGTTTAGAGGCCGTTAATGCCTTTTTTTTAAGCTTCTTTAGCTTTTTATGTTTTAAGTTTTCCATTAGACCTCTTGCACAACGTGAGTATTAAATTTTAGAATTACAAATACCTAAAACTTGAGTTAAATCGCAGTTCAATGGGTCTTCTGCGGTTTCTATATCTATTCTTGAGACCATTTTGCTCCTCCTGCTTTTCTCCTTTTCTTTTTTTGTTTCATAGTAATTTATATGCTAGTTATACAAGAGGTCTATTATCCTTCCTCCTCTCTTTTCTTTGCCAATGATATTTTGATCGTTAAACTATTGCCCCAAGCAAGCCATGAGGGAACTGCTTAAAGTAGTACAATTAGGCTATGGGAAACGCTTGAAAAAGCAGACAGCATAGTGCATATAAGATACACTATCATTTTGTGTAACGCCTAAAAGCATAAGAAAAACTATATTTGGTAATATTTAGCGTTGTAATAGTAATTCAAATAACAAAAGAAATTTGGTAACGCTGCAAACATAGAGTTTTGAGCAAATCGGAAA
>BNVZ01000078.1 GCA_025998475.1 Endomicrobiia bacterium
GCTATTGTTGCTGTTATGCGTAAATTATTAGTCATTATTAACAATTGTTGTAAACAGTTTTACCTTGATAGGTCTTATATGAACGCCTAATTATACTTCCTTTTAAGGTCTTTTTATCAACTTTTTTAAGTGGTTGATGCATACAAACACACTAGTTCTAAAAAAAGAGATCAAACAAACACTAAAAAGCTGACAAAAGAAGATAAAGAGTTAAATAGGGAGATTTCATCAAAAAGGATTATAGTGGAAAATATCAAAAGTATTTGTTAAAAGGTTCAAAATATTCTAAAAGATAGATAAGTAATTGCAAAAGACTCTTTGAACTGCGATTTAACTCAGGTTTCAGGTATTTGTAATTCTAAAATTTAATACTCAAGTTGTGCGGGAGGTCTAATGAAATATCCGATACGCTTCATCAACACGAATATTCCAACAAATCATTGCAATTTCAGGTGCCATTATTGCTATATAGGGCAGACATTCGGCTATGATAACAAGGACATGTACGAAGGCGGACTTCAATATTCTTTCGAGCATATGAAAAGGTGTTTGACCGTCGAACGTCTTGACGGAGTCTGCCTGTTCAATCTTTGCGCGTCGGGTGAAACGCTGCTGTTCTCGAAGCTTCCGGAGATTGTCGAGATGTTGCTCGATTTAGGGCATTGGGTGTCTATCGTCACGAATCTGACGATTGACAAGGCCCTGAACAAGATACTTGAGCTTCCGCAAGAGAAACAGCAGTATCTGTTTTTCAAGTGTTCGTTCCATTATCTGGAACTCGTGCGTCTTGGCCTGCTCGACACGTTTTTCGATAATATCGATCTGCTTAAAGAAAAAGGCATAGCTTTCACTGTCGAGTTGACAGTAAATGACGAAACGATACCGCATATTGAAGAGATCAAAGCAGTTTCTCTGAAAAAACTCGGGGCGTTTCCACACATCATCGAAAGCAGGAATCAAGGTGAGGAGCATTTTAACCGACTGACGAAGTTGTGTGTCGAAGAACACCAGAGAATATGGAAAAGTTTCGCTTCTCCGCTGTTCGACTATCAGCAGAAAAACTGGGGCAAACATATTGATAATTTCTGCTATGCCGGAGACTGGCGGATCAGTCTTGATATCCACGATGGGAGCGTCAGGCAATGTGACGTGCCTTATATTGACACAAGGCTTGAAAACATGTTTGAAATAGAGAGGGGGGGGTGTATCCCTTCTCAGCCCTTGGGGCAAACTGTCCGCTCAAACACTGTTACGCTGCCCACTACCAATCCTGTCTGGCCAATGCCTTCGTGGAATGGGGGGGGGAGGAGGAAAAATGAATACGCGGCTTGCGGGAGAAACTGTGCGCTGCACCATTGCTACATCACCTATGTGCATTCGACGTTTGTTGTTTGTTGGGGGGAGGATAGCATGCCGACATATGCGGAAGAACGCGACCGTATTTGTTTAGACGGATCGCATTGGCTGACGCCTCTCATGCGCGACATGTTCTCACACCGGATGAGCGAATGGCATCGGCAATATTCTGATGAAAAGAAACTATTCATCGATTTGCTCATGCGTTGGCGCTATTCATCAGAATGTCCGACTCCGGAAGAAGCAAAGAGTCTTAGAGATGTAATGCGGTCATGTGTTTCTGGAATGACTATCGGTTTGGTGTTCGCGCCGGAGTGGCTGAAGCAAATTTTCATTGCGTCAGGGGCAAAGGTGAGATATGCAATTGATCAGGAACATGTATTGCCCATGACATTGAAAAATAGGTTTAAGCGCCGGGTCAAATATACGTATAAACGGTTGTGTGGTAACAAGGTTCCGGCACTGGACGTAAACGATTTTCACCCGAAAGTCGATAAGCTCATTGTCGTGGACTATATGAATTTCCCAAAGTGGGCACGGATATTGCCCGGCGCTAGGAATATCTTGAAACTCATTGATACTACTACTCCCTCCCTCACCCCCGCCCTCCCCGAACACAGATGCTTGGATGTGTCGAACGCGAAACCGGGCATCTCATGGATCCACGAGGAGATATTGCAGTTTGTACAGGCAAACAGAGCAAGCCTCGAAAAAGAGAACTTCGTGATATTCCCGTTGAATGAAAATGCATGGCATTTAGTAAACGCGCTTGAAGTACAAAGTTTGTATGATACAGACAGATTTCATGTGGTAGACATCAAACCAAAATGGTATGGAACCAAAAGCATCAAAATTGGAGAGTTTGGCGAAAAATCGGCTTATGACAATGTCACTGTTATATATACGGATGATCACAGATACACGCTGGAAGAGTTCTTGATGTGGTATCGTGGTTTTGACACACGGAACCTGATGATACTTCGTACAGACATGATACACGGCGAAAAGGCGAGACAGAAAGTGCTGGAATACGATTTTCAAAGCGTGCTCGATGTCGGTGCAGGGTATGGCTTGCAGTCAAAGCTCTTCGCAGATAGGGGATATGATGTTACAGGTATCACATTTCCTAATGCTGGAGAAGGGCGATATACAGGAAATATTGCTCTTGGTGACGAACGAATAAAATTAATTATCGGCGATTTCAATGAATATGATTTCACCCGAAAGTTCGACATAGTGTGGGCATGCCACGTCATGGAACATGTCCCTGACATCCTGAAGTTTGTTGAGAAGATCAAACAAACCGTGAACCCTGGCGGGATTATCGCCATCACAGTACCAAATAATGAGCCTTACGCTACGCTGTCGCATATTCACAAGTTTAACGCGGGTGTCATTCTACGCAATTTGGTATATGTTGGGATTGACTGCCGTAATGCAAAAGTGTTAACGTATAACTACAACCTCAGCATCGTCATACCTGATGTGGCTTTCTTTGAATGGAGTAACCTCAGAGATATCTTCCACTACATTCCGGCGGACATTGAGCAGAATCATCTGAGGGATGGCAATATTATCTTTGACGGCGATATAAGTAATTTAAATTGGTGTGATGATAGATAGTGTAAAATATAGAGTGCTATTTAGATTTAAATGGGGAGAGTATATAAGTTAATGTGCAAAAATGTCTCTAACAAAATGGAAAATATTGTTACTGTTATCAGTCAGGATGGTAGAAAAGAAATCATAGATCCGAAGCAGATACCTGGTCTACTTATTTCATTTGCAGGAACCGGAAATATAGTCATTCTTCATGAGCCTTTCACGTTTGCGAACTCTGTTTTTCGGCTCAACACGAACGCTTTCGTTGAGATAATGGGGGGGGGAGTAGGAATGTATAATATGGAAATTAATGACGATCGTATGGGTACGTCAAGATATCTGATAGGAGAGAATTTCTCATGCAACGGTGTGAAACTCTATGGCGGTTGGCAGGACGAGACTATTCGCATCGGCAACGATTGTATGTTCGGATGGGATATCACAATATTTGCGTCAGATTTTCATACCTTGTTTAACAAGGAAACGGGCATTCCGGTAAACAATGCTAAAGATGTTGTCATAGGTGACCATGTGTGGGTTGGTTATGGTGTTGTGGTCATGAAATCATCGAAAGTCGCTTCAAACTCAGTCATCGGGACAAGAGCAGTCGTGGCCGGGCATTTTGATGAAACGAATGTTGTTCTCGCTGGCAATCCTGCTGCTATCGTAAAGCGCGGGATAAACTGGTCGAGGGATAGTCATGAGGTGTACGAGAGAAAACGACATGAATAGAGCAATAGAGTTTTACAGATTCGTATTTATACTTATCATTCTGATTCATCATTTTATACTGTATAAAGGTAGTTGGTTAAATGGTGTAATGAGGTATAGAAAGAAGATTTTGCAACTATAACCCAATGGTGCAAGGAGAACAAGGAAATCTGCCTTTGATTCCTTCGTTAGAAAACCTTTTAGGGTGCGTAGGATTAAATAAAAAAATTTTTATGAGATAAAAAATGATAATAACACGTACACCATTTCGTATAAGTTTTGCTGGTGGAGGTAGTGACATTTCAAGTTATTACGAAAAGTTTGGTGGCGCTGTGGTCTCAACAACGATAAACAAGTATGTCTACCTCTCTATGCATCCACTATTTTTCAAAGACAAATATTTTCTCAAATATTCACAAACAGAACATACGGATAGTCTTAATTATATACAGCACAGCATAATTCGCGAGGTGTTTAGAATGTATGGTATATGTGGAGTAGACTTTAACTCAAGTGCGGATATACCAAGCGGGACAGGTCTTGCCTCATCAAGCGCATTTACCGCAGGGCTAATCAACCTGTGTAATGCTTATAACAGACGGTATTGTGATAAAAAGTGCATAGCGGAGCATGCGTGTGATATTGAAATCAACCATCTTGGCGAGCCGATAGGCAAGCAGGACCAGTATGCCTGTGCCTGTGGGGGGCTAAATTTTATAGAGTTTAATCCAAATGGTAGTGTTGATATAGAAAGATTATTCCTTAGCAATGACGTATACTACAAACTCGAAAAAAATCTTTTAATGTTTTACACCGGCAGGTCCCGTAAAACGAATGTAATCCTTACCGAACAGAAAAATAGTATCGAATGTGACACGAGAAAAATAGAAAATCTGCACAAGATGGTGAGTCTTGCTAGAGAACTAAAAACTGAGCTTTTGCATGGCAATGTTGATTCTATAGGCGAAATATTACATACTGGTTGGATGTATAAAAAGGAACTTGCTGCAAATATATCAAATGAGGGTATAGATCTTATATACGAACTTGGTTGTGCAAATGGAGCAAGCGGTGGAAAGCTCTTGGGCGCAGGAGGCGGTGGTTTTGTCTTGTTCTACGCTAAAGAGGAAAACCACAATAGACTTCGTGCTGCAATGCATGATTACTCCGAAGTTAATTTTAAATTTGATAATAATGGAACTCAGGTGATACACAACGACAATTATTACAACTGAAAACAAAAGTGAAAATTGAATGCTAAAGAATTTTGAAACTGATATCAAAAATTATCTATCTCGGCAAAAAGATATCTTAGATAGACTTTCTGTTGTAGACATAAATAAGGTAATAAATGTGTTCCTTGCCGCGCGCGACGAAGAAAGACACCTATTTATAATGGGCAATGGGGGTAGCGCAACCACAGCGTCACATTTTGTCTGTGATTTCAATAAAGGTGCAAGCTATGGATACGATAAGAGATTTAGGTTTGTATGCCTAAACGACAACGTTCCATCATTGCTTGCTTATGCAAACGATGTGAGCTACGAAGATGTTTTCGTTGAACATCTCAAGAATTTTTTTGTGCCAAAGGATGTAGTGATTGGGATTTCTGGTAGCGGAAACAGCAAAAATGTGATAAAGGCGATAGAATATGCCAACGAAAATAGTGGAATAACTGTAGGGTTGTCTGGTTATGACGGCGGTCATTTAAAACAAATTGCAAAGCACAATATTCATATACCTATAGATGATATGCAAATAGTCGAAGACCTGCATATGACAATGGATCATCTTATGATGCAGGTTATATGTAATAATATGGACAAAAATAGATGAAGAGAACAAAAAATGATGGAAGATAACCGAAATAAAAGTATAAAAATGCTCGTGTTTTATCATAAACCTTCTGTTATATTACATGATTGTATAACAGTTCCTGTTCATTGCGGTCGCGCAAACTATGTGGAGCGCTTCAAGAAGGGGGAGATATCCAGAGATGATTATGCTTTTATGATAGAAAATACAATCGGAGATGATACTGGAGATAATATATCGCAATTAAACAGAGATTTTTGCGAACTTACAGGTATATATTGGGCGTGGAAAAACTATGATAAAGTTGGCAGTCCCGACAGAATTGGATTCATGCACTATCGTCGTCAGTTTATCTTCGACAGTATAAACAACTTTGACAACAACTATAAGGATGTAATGGTACATTTTGATAGGCTTGACGATAATACTTTGAGAGCCATCAAATACTCGCCGAAAATTGTCGTCGAAATTGGCAGTAAATACGATTTCATTGCTGCAAACCCAATTGATGACGGCATGACCGTTTATGAACATTTTGATAAATATCATAATGCAGAAGAAATAACGTTTTGTCTAAATATAATAAAACAGCGATATAAGGAAATATATCCATATGCAGAGCAATTCTTTAATCAAAATCTGAACAGTTGTTACAATATGTTTATAATGAAAAGGGATATATTCTTTGAATATTGCAAATTTGTGTTTGATATTGCATTTGATTTTGTTAAGAATTTCGATAGGTCGAACTATTCGTTCGAAGATAGACGTTTGTCTGTTATGGAAAGAATTACAGGGCTATATCTTTATTATCTCTCTAAACAAGACAAGATCAAACACCATTATTTGCCGATAAGCTTTATAAAGCAGCCAGAGATAGTTTTAAATCCC
>BNVZ01000079.1 GCA_025998475.1 Endomicrobiia bacterium
CCAAATTATTTTCTCTTTGCTTAAATCCAGACACTCTTACGACCCAGATAGAGTCTTTGTTAATAACTAACCATTTTCTCTTTCTTTGTTGTTCTTTGACTACTTTGTATTTCTTTCTTCTTACCTACTTCTTACCTATTGACATATTATGGGGTGTCTTTGACACAGGTAACATTGCCTTCGTAAATTTTTTTGATGTTTTTGTCTTTTGCGTTATTTTTATATCCATACATGATGTCGTTGTAGTACATTATGACATGACTCTGCAATACTCTGGCAAAATTTAAAACCCCTTTTAAAAAAGTGGAGAAAAAGACCTTAAAAAAACTCATAGACCAAGCGTTAGAATAAGACCTATAGAGACTTTAATATTGCAGTCAAACCACTTTAAGTTGTGCTATAGCGCGTTTAACTATAACAGAGTAAATATAAACTGTAAAAATAGAAAATACTTATTTTATTTAAGCTAGCTTATAGATTTTATGCATCTGTACCATAAGATGCACATTAGGAATACTCTTTTTTGCTTCGACATAAAATTTATGCAAATTCTCTATAGCAGGAGCTCTTCTATCAATTGACGGCTGCAAAACAAGAGTAGTTTCTTTTGTAATATTTTTTATTAAATTAACTGATTTTTTTATTTCCAAAATATTTGTATTTTTAGTTATAACACATTTGACAAAAACTTTTGCATCTACGTTATCCTTTGCAATTTTTAAAAATAGCTTATGCTCTTTATATAAACTCTTTTTGCATTCTGATTCAAATTTAAAATCCATAGAAATTATATCGCAGAATTTTACAACTTTTTTTAATTTTTGGGGTAATGAGCCATTAGTTTCAAGATATGTACTAAAACCTTTTTCTTTTAATTTAGGAAGCAATTCTTCCAGATACTTTGCATGCATTAACGGCTCGCCGCCTGTAAGAGCAATAGACGGTTTGCCAAAAGTAAATTTTTTTTTATTTTCTTTGTATAACAAGTCAATTTTATCCAAAACTTTATCGCATGTCAGGTATTTTACGCTTTTGGATATTACTGTTGAATAAAGAGTATCGCAATAGTTGCACTTAATATTGCAGCCTGCAAAACGTACAAAAATCTGAGGGAGACCTGTGTATAAAGCTTCACCTTGAAAGGAGAAGAAAATTTCATATACTGGAGCTTGTGTTTTGGACAATGGCAGGGTCATTTAATTTCGCCTCTTCAAAGCCTTTAGCTCTTAACTTGCATGAATCACATTCCATACATGGTTTTTTATAACCGTTATAACATGTCCATGTGTTTTTATAAGGAACATTTAATTTTATCCCAAGTTTTATTATTCGAGCTTTATTTAATTTTAAAAGTGGAGTTTCAACAATTATTTTCGTTTTAAGGACTTTTAAAACATCGTTGTATGCTTTTATAAATTCAGCAGTACAATCAGGATAATTTGAAAAATCCACAGCATTAACCCCTATAAAGATTGCCCGCGCATTAATAGATTGCGCAAAAGACAACGCATAAGAAAGAAACAGTGTATTTCTTCCCGGGACATAAGTCGGCGGAATGTTATTTGGTAAAACTTTATGAATCGGAATTGGTTTATCTTTATTAGTTAACGCATCATTAGACCAAGATAAACCTATTTTTATAATTGAATATTTGACATTAACAGATTTTGCAATTTTGACAGCGTATTTAAGCTCTTTACTGTGTTTTTGATTGTAATCAAACAGTAAACAACTGCATTTATATCCTTTTGATAATGCATAATATAAAACCGTTGTAGAATCCAATCCGCCAGATAATAAAACTACAGCCTTTTTTTCTTTTATCATTTAAGACCTTTTTTATGGTAAAGCGACACCAATGCCTATGCTAGCCTAATCTGTTTTTTAAGCTAGCGCAAGTTTACTAATGCAAAGTTAATTGACCATAAAATCATTTTCCATATTTACGAAGTTGTTTTAATGCAATTTCAAAATCTTTTGGCAATTGAGATTCAAAAGTTTTTTCTTTATTCGTATTTAGAAGCTTAAATCTTAAAGAGGCGGCATGGAGCGTAAGTCTTGAAATAAGAGGCCTTTCTTTTTCTCCATTTCTTAGCTTATAATTACGCTTAATAGCTGACAAAATTATCTGGTCAGAAACACCATATTCACCGTCTATCGCAAGTGGATGTCCTAAACTCCAAAAATGTATTCTTATCTGGTGTCTTCTTCCTGTAAGTGGCAAGGCTTTAACCAAAGTATAGCTTTTAAAACGTTCTAAGACTTTGAAATTAGTTATCGATTCTCTACCAGTTACATCTATAGAAACATCCCTACCTGAAATAAGGATAGGTTTATTTATTGTCCCCTCGTCTTCTTCCAAAACACCGGACAACAAAGCAATATATTCCTTATGAACTTTTGAATTTTCAAACTGTATGCATATATCTCTATGAGCCTGAGGATTTTTTGCAAACACTAAAACGCCGGTTGTATCGCGGTCAATCCTGTGCACTACCCATATTTTTTGATTTAATTGTTTTTTTAACATACCAACTAGAGTTTTATTTTCATCAGTGCGCTGATCGGGAATAACAAGAATGCCTGTTGGTTTGTTTATAATAACAATATTTTCATCTTGATACAGTATCTCTATTCCTTGTTTTATATTCTTTCTCATAACTCGTTATTTTTGCACAGCAATTTTCTTAATTTACTTATTTGATGTCTCTAGAACCTCTAACAAGTTGCTGTTGTTATATCTTTTGTTTTAGCACCCGATGTTATTTTTACAACGAGACCCTCAAAACAAGATTAGCATGGTAAATATGAAAACCTGTAAAAACCATGGGTTTTTAGAGAAACCCTTATTTTAAATCATTTATTTCTTTTCTATTTTCATCTGAAATGGAATTAAAACAACTGCGTCACTAATTTCAATACCTGTGATAGCAACATCAAACTTTGCCAAATCGGGAGGCCTTGCTGTTGCCCACTTGCCGTAAGAATTTAACGGTATGTTGTAGGTGTTTGTTTCTTTTGAAGCAAGAGCTCCGTCAATATCATATCTAAAAGCATCATCAATTAAAACTCGTCTTGTTTTATGAGTTACAAGTTTTCCATTAAAAAAAATGGTTTTAATAGGATGATCAGACTTATTTTCTATAGTAATTTCAGCCATTGATATAGGTAAAGTATCAGTCGTATATTGTTTATAAAACCTTGCATTTAAAACTTTTACTCTTAATATTTGCCGTCTTGCAGCATTGGCTAATGCTTTTCCCTGTTCAACGAAAATTTTTTGAGATTTGCTTCTACAGCATTCACAATCGCAACAATGCGCATCAAGACAACAACACTTTAGCCCATGACTCGTACCCGAAGGGCAACACCTGTTGTCTGAATAATAGAATAAATATTCCATGCATGTATACGCGTTTGCACAAGGAGCAATAATGCATAACAACAACAACACAAGTGTAGCCTTTTTCATAGTAAACACCTCTTTATTAAAATTTATAAAAATTGCAGCTTAATGTTTGAAATGACGCATGCCTGTTGCTATCATAGCTATATTTTTGTCATCTGCTACTTTGATAGATTCATCATCTCTTACTGACCCACCAGGCTGCACTATTGCCGTAACACCAATCTTGGCAGATTCTTCCACTACGTCGGAAAATGGAAAAAAAGCGTCCGATGCCAAAACAAGAGAAAATACTTTTTCATCTAATCCGTGTTTAACTTCTTTCATTTTTTCAATCGCGATCTTCAAAGAATCAATGCGACTCATCTGTCCCGCACCTATTCCGACAGTCTGCTTGCCTCTTACAAGAACAACAGCATTCGATTTAACATGTTTTGAAATTTTCCATGCAAAATCTAAAGCGACACTTTCTTCTCTTGTCGGCTGACGCTTTGTCATAGGCTTTACTTCAGCCAAAAGTTGATTATCCCTATCTTGAGCAAGCATGCCACAAGACATCATTCTATATTCCACAGCATTTTTTTCTTCTTTATATGGTATCTCCTGTATTAAAAGTCTTATATTTTTCTTCTTCATAAGTATATCCAAAGCAGCCTGATAATAATTTGGAGCGATGATACATTCAATAAACAGTTTGCTTATTTCGGAAGCTGTAGCTTCATCAACAGATTTATTAAAAGCTACTACGCCTCCGAAAGCACTTACGCAATCGCAAGCTAACGCTTTTAAATAAGCGTCCTTTGTTTCTGTACTTTCGGCGCATCCGCAAGGATTGTTATGTTTGATAATCGCACATGCAGGATTATTAAACTCATGCACTAAACGCCACGCGGACTCTATATCAAGATAATTGTTGTAAGACAACTCTTTACCGTGCAGCTGTTTGGCAGATATAACAGCAGGTTTATCATGCTCTATACCATTTGAATATAATGCAGCTCTTTGATGAGGATTCTCACCATATCTTAATTCTGAAATCTTTTTAAGCGGTATCGCCGCCTGGGTAGGAAACTTCTCATAAGTTAAATAAGTTGAAATTAAAGAATCGTAATAAGCCGTATGCCTGAAGGCTTTTGCCGACAAAGTTAGTCTTAACTCTTGTGTAACAGAGTTGTTTTTTAGGTTTTCAATAACAACACTATAATCATTCGCATCGCAAACAACAACAACATCGTTATAATTTTTTGCAGCAGCTCTTAAGAGAGCGACGCCGCCTATGTCGATATTTTCTATAACATCTTGGGCTATCTTCTTATCTTCCGGCTTAGAAATTTTATTTATAATCGTTTCAAAAGGGTATAAATTTACAATAACCATATCTATTGTCTCTATTCCATACTGTTTAAGCTGTTCTACATGTTCCATCTTGTTTCTGATCGCAAGAATTCCGCCGTGAATTTTAGGGTTCAATGTTTTAACCCTACCATCTAAAATTTCAGGAAACCCGGTAACTTCAGCTATTTCACAACATTCAATAAAATTTTCTTTTAAAGTTTTCGCAGTACCACCACTGGAAATTATATTCCACCCTAAAATTTTTAATTCTCTTGCAAAATCCACAATTCCTGTTTTATTTGATACGCTAAGCAATGCGGTCGCCATATGTTTTCTCCTATTCAATAATAATATTTTTGTAGTTTCTAAATGCTTTTGCTATATCTTGGGAAGAAAAACCTCTTCTTAAAAAAAATGAAGCAGCTCTTCTAATCTTCTTCTTATCTTTGTCATCAAAATCTTTAAACTTAGTTTTTAATATTTTAATAATCTGCTCGTAAGGCTCTAATTCTGTTTTAACAGATTTTAAAGCGTTATTTATCAAGCTTTTTTCTATTCCATGCTTTTCAAGCTCGAATTTTATTGCAAACTCGCCTTTGCCTTTTTGTGATAAACAATCAGCGTAAACTTTTGAAAACTTTTCGTCGTTTATATAGCCTAATTCCTCTAATCTTTTAACTGCTTTTACAACATTTTCAAGTTTGTAACCTTTTTGTGTAAGTTTTGCCTGTAAACCCTTACTGCTATACGATCTTTTTGATATCAGCAACAAAGCATAAGACATCATCATGTTTGATTTATCGTAAGCAACAAGATCTTCGTAATCGTTTTCAGAAATATTAAGCCCTTGTTTTAATCCAAACCTAACGATGGTGTCTGCAAAAACCATAAGGCTTTTACTATTTACAAAAAACAGTCTAAACATATTTTCTTTAAACTTTATTTTTTCGATTTTCTCAATCTTCATTTATTATACCATATGTCATAATAGCAAATCTAAGGCACCAAGCAGGGCAGGAATTAAAAAGACCCTTTTTTTGAGCACTAAGATAATTTAGATATTTTCTTGACCTGTTGCTTTAAGCTAGCCTAGCCCACAAGGCATATTATCAAAACTAGACAAACCGCTCGGATAAAACAATTGGTGTCCTTAGAGGGTTGTAATAATAAGGCTTGCAAAAATAAGATCTTGCTCTCCAAAAACTCCCTAATCTTTCTATGCTCTCTTTCTTTTTTTCGTTTGCTTTCATGGTTCTTATATGCTACCACTTATGCACAGGCTTGGAAAGAGGTCTATTTATAGGCTTCCCGCTCTTTTTATGCTCTAGCTTTTTTGAAATTTAATCATCTTAGTTTTTATTGTGCCTTTATTAGGGCAAAAGGTAAATTGCAAATGAAAAAACTAGTGTTGATTATTGTTTCAGTATCTGTTCTTTCAGAGGTAGCATTTTCAGGAGAGGTCACTGTTACAGGTGTCATTTAACATTAGACCTCTTAATAACTAACATATAAAAGTACAATAGAAGTACTATGAAACAGAAAAAGAAAGCATGCGGGTCAGATGGAATGGGTTTAGGCGATTAATGGGAGTAAAGAAAGGGACGTTTGACAAA
>BNVZ01000080.1 GCA_025998475.1 Endomicrobiia bacterium
TTACTTGCGTCCTTTGAGTTTGAATTTATACTTCGTTACACAGCGACTTGCGTACGTAAAACCAAACCGTACGCGATGTCGCTGTGACCTTGTCTAAATTCAAAATACTTTGCACTCAGGTGAGGTTACTGCAAAGATACTTGCGTTCCCGTCCCCTCTTTAGTGTAGGTTAAGTTGCTTTTTTAATTTTTGCTTTGCAAAGTAATCCAGTCCTTGTCTCGTTTACTTTTTGCGAGAGATGAAATGACGAGGAGATTTCAACCACCTTGCGTTGCCTTGATAAAAGTTTCATGCGTTAGATGATAAACTAAAAAAGAAGCGGCGGAGCAATCCAGTATCGTTGAAAATTTTGGATACTTTGGCAGGTCAAGAAACTGTTTCTTGTAAAATATTTTTCATGTGTTTGTTGCTAATATCAAGACGTCCTTTTGACTATAAATATAAAATTTTGGTAAAACACGTCCTAGCACATTATAATTAAAAAACGGGGGGTGGGATAGGATGTTGCATTTTAAGAAAAACGATTTGTGTATTGAACAAGTTAAATTATCCGATATTGCAAAACAATACGGTACAAGCGCATATATATACTCAAAGAATCAGATAATAAAAAACTTTGAAGCCTATAGAAAGGCTTTAGGTTCTAAAAGAGGCTTTATTTGTTTTGCGTGCAAAACAAATTCAAATGGTGCAATTCTAAAATTACTTGCCGGCATTGGCGCTGGAGCAGATACAACTTCGGGGGGGGAAATATATAGGTGTTTAAAAGCCGGTTTTAACCCGTCAAAAATTGTGTA
Organism: Endomicrobiia bacterium; assembly: GCA_025998475.1. Classification (GTDB taxonomy): domain Bacteria; phylum Elusimicrobiota; class Endomicrobiia; order Endomicrobiales; family Endomicrobiaceae; genus Endomicrobiellum. Next base: position 798 of record BNVZ01000080.1, read on the forward strand.
TGCAGGCGTAGGTAAGACTTCGGAGGAAATAGAATATGCTTTAAAAAGCAAAATTTTTATGTTTAACATTGAATCTTTTGAAGAACTTGACGCAATAGATAATATTGCAGATAAAATGAAGGTTAAAGCTAAAATTTCGTTCAGAATAAATCCTTATGTTAATCCTGATACACATTCCTACATAGTTACAGGTAAAAAAGGAACAAAATTTGGCATACCTTACGAAGATGCAGTAAAAGCGTATTTGACTGCGAAGAAAAAAAAGAATGTTGCCATTGTTGGTATACATTCACATATTGGATCGCAAATTCTAAATATTGCTTCTTTTAAACTTGCAGCCCAAAAAATAAAAAAAATTGTAGATGCTGTAGAAAAAAATGGTATAAAATTGGAATATATAAATTGTGGTGGCGGGCTCGGTATTGAGTATGAAGAAGGACAAAAAGTTCCAGATCCTAGCCAGCTTATGCTTGAGTTGTTTCCGGTGTTTGATAAAGATAAAAAGTTTATTTTTGAGCCTGGACGTTCAATAATCGGTAACGCAGGCCATATGCTTATAAAAATTTTATACAGAAAAATTTCCGGAGGAAAAAGTTTCCTTATTACTGATGCTGGTATGAACGATTTAATAAGACCTACATTGTATGAGGCTTATCACGAAATTATGCCTATAAAAAAGACAAATGCTAAAAAAGTTAAAACAGATGTTGTAGGTCCTATATGCGAAAGCGGAGACTTTATAGGTAAAGACAGAATGCTTCCGATAATAGAACAAGGTGGATATCTTCTGGTAACTTGTACGGGCGCTTATGGTGCGGCAATGTCTTCAGAGTATAATTCAAGGACTTTGCTCCCTGAGGTTTTAGTTGATGGCGATAAAGCTGTATTAATAAGAAAAAGGGCAAGTTATAAAAATTTATTGTTAAATGAAATATAGCTATCAGCTTGTATTAAAGAGAGAGTAAAATGAATATAAATTTTTCGAAACTTACGGCTGCTGGAAACGATTTTGTTTTAATAGATAACAGAGAAAATATAATAGCGGAGAAAGATTGTGAATTTCTTGCAAAAAAACTTTGTGACAGAAGGTACTCAATAGGCGGAGATGGGTTGATTTTGCTTGAAAAAAGTGCTTCTAAAGATTTTAAAATGAAATATTTTAATTCTGACGGATCCCATGCTTCAATGTGCGGTAATGGTGGGCGATCGGTCGCTCAGTTTGCTTATGAATTAGGCGTTGTAAATTCGAAAATGGCATTTGAAACCGACGCGGGGGTTATAAATGCTGAAATTTTGTCACACAATAGGGTTAAACTGGACTTATATAATCCTAAAGATTTAAATCGGGATATGAAAATTGAAATTGATGGTAAAGAACTTAATGTGGATTTTATAAATACAGGTGTTCCTCACGCTGTTATATTTGTTGACTGTGCCGAAGAAATGGATGTTTTTAAATATGGTAGACAAGTAAGACATCATAAAGTTTTTGCGCCATACGGAACGAATGTTGATTTTGTTGAAGTTGTAAAAGATAATACACTTATTGTTCGTACTTATGAAAGAGGCATTGAGGATGAGACTTTAGCATGTGGCACAGGTATAACTGCTTCTGGAATTATTTCAGTACTTAAGGGATTTGCTAAGTCCCCTGTAAATATAATTGCAAGAGGAGGAGATAAATTGTCAGTATCTTTAAAAAATTTAGGAGGGAAAATAAGCGATGTTATTCTTGAAGGTCCTGCCGTTGTAGCATTTAAGGGAATGGTCGAAATATAGTTTAAAATAATACATAGTCAACTAAGGAGAGTTTATGTTTTCTGGAGTATATACGGCGTTGGTCACCCCGTTTAAAAACGGTAAGGTTGATTACGAGTCGCTTGGGAAGTTGATTGAAGAACAGTTTAAAAACGGAATAGATGGCATTGTACCATGCGGAACCACCGGCGAATCTCCTGCTTTGTCTTATGAAGAACATGAATCAATTATGGAATTTTGTGTTAAAGGTGCGAAAGGAAAGATGAAAGTTCTTGCCGGTACAGGATCTAACTCTACTAGCGAAGCAATAAATTTTACGCAGTTTGCAAAAAAGATAGGGTGCGACGGAGCTTTGTTGGTTTCTCCGTATTACAACAAACCTACCCAAAAAGGGTTGTATCTGCACTTTAAGAAGATAGCAGATATTGTTGATATTCCGATTGTGCTATATAATATTGCAGGCAGAACGTCTGTAAATATTGAACCTTCTACCATAGCAAAACTTTTTAATGATTGTAAAAATATTGTTGGTGTAAAGGAAGCATCGGGATCTTTAGTGCAAATGAGCGCCATAAAAGCTTTAGTACCTGATATAGAGCTTATTTCAGGAGATGATGCTCTTACGCTTCCTGTATTGTCAATAGGAGGAATAGGAGTTGTTTCTGTTTTGTCAAATATTATTCCTTCCGAAGTTATTTCTCTTGCAAAAGCTTTTGAAAAAGGAAATATGGACGAAGCTAAAAAGATTCACTATAAACTTTTGCCTTTCGCAAAGTCAATGTTTATAGAAACAAACCCTATACCTATAAAGACTGCCGCTGCTTTACTTGGCATATGCCTGCCGGATCTTAGACTTCCTATGTGTGAAATGGAAGAAGCAAATAAAGCGGTATTGAAAAAGACTTTGAAAGATTTTGGATTATTATAGTCAAACGATATAATGTTTGCCTACAAATTAAATGGAGTTTTAAATGAAAATAACTGTTTGTGGAGCTGCTGGAAGAATGGGTCAGGCTATAGTCTTGATAGCAAAGATTGATTCTGATATTCAAATAGCTGGTGCCTTAGAATATGACGGGAGTAAAGCGATTGGGACAGGGTGTCCTGCTATTGCTTCTGTTAATAATGTAGAGAAATTTTTGGTTGAAACGGATGTTGTAATAGATTTTACAAATCCTGAAAGCACATTAAAAAATTTAGAAACTGCAAAAAAATATAATACGCCTTTTGTTATTGGAACAACTGGCTTTAGTGAAGATCAGAGAAAAAGAATAGCAGAAATTTCCAATAGCATCCCTGTTGTTTTTTCGCCAAATATGTCTGTGGGTGTCAACATTTTGTTTAAACTTGTTGAAGTTGTTGCAAAAAAAATCCCTGACTACGATATTGAAATAGTAGAACTGCATCATAATAAGAAAAAAGATTCTCCATCTGGTACGGCTGTAAAACTTTCAGAAGTTGCTGCTTCTTCTATTGGTAAAAATATTGGCGATATAGGCGTTTACGATAGGCATTCTTTAGATACTATAAGAAAAAAAGATGAGATAGGGGTTCTTTCCGTAAGGGCCGGTGATATTGTCGGCGAACACACTGTATATTTTGCAGGTCCGGGCGAAAGAATTGAGTTAACTCATAGGGCTCACTCTAGAGATACTTTTGCAAGAGGCGCTGTTAGAGCGGCAAGATGGGTCAGAGGGAAAGAGCCGGGACTCTATGACATGTCGGACGTTTTAAATTTAAAGTAAAGAATTATGTAAGCATAGGAGGCAGTACGACAAATGCATGAAAGCTCCTTTGATTTTTGATTATCACAGGGCACTACCAAATCGCAGTCTGTGAAATTTATTTTGAGTCTAGAATAGCCACCTCAAGAAGCTTTTTTTTTGTGCGTTTGTCGTGTTTGAAATATCTTGCAAAACGGCATTGGCTTTAGAGAAGTTAAAGAAATAAAAATTAAAGAATTAAAATGAAAAACTATTGCTTTTATTTTTACCTCTTATGTTGATATTGAATTCATCCGAATCGTTCTCTCATTCTTATGTAGACAGGAAAGAAGAGTTATACCGCAAAGAAGTGGAAATGTTAGAAAACTCATATCAAAAAAAGTGGAAATGTTGGGGGAGTTATATCGCCAAGAAACAAAAGGGATGAAAAATCGCAGTCCAAAAAATTTTAAAAGGAAGGAAGAGTTGCATCGTAAGGAGATGGAAATTAAGGAGAGGTTACATCACAGAGATATGAAAAGTATTGAAGAAAACTGCTTAAATCGCAAGGAAGTGAAAAGTTTGGACAGACAAGTGCAAAAGGTGTAATGAATGGAGCTTTACACAAGCCTATTTTACATTACCCGTCATAGGGATTTAAGTTGCTAACTTTCAATTTCAACAGATCTCTTTTCAAACCGTTCGTGTCGTGTTTTGCGTCTCCTTACAAGAACACCATGGTTTAAGATATTTAGATGATAAACTTAAACTACAAAGCAGTTCAGTGTCGTTGTTTTAGCTCGTTTGTCTTTTGTTTGACAAAAGTCCAATTAACATGTTACAAGACTCTATACAAACGCATGAAATCTATATTTTATGTTGCAATAACTAGACAACAAATACTATATTGCCTAATGACACCGAAGGTGGCATCTATGAGCCTCTGTTAAAATGTAATAAAATGCGTACGCGTAATAAATAAATGTAAATAAGAAGTCGAAAATGAAACTTAGACACCACCAGTACAGAAGGCACAGATCACAAAAAGTAATAAGTGCAATTTTTTATTTGCTCTTACGTTAAGTTCGTGTAAAGATTGTCATAGAAAAACTACGGGTAGAAGTGAAAGTAATTTAACTCCAACTCCAACTCCAGCCATAACTTTAGATCTAACCGATCTCGATAGCTTCATCACTGATCTCCCCGACATCCCCGCGCGCCCCACACCGCCCTTGCCGCCGCCGGAGACGCTGTCACATGCGCCATTTTTTTTGTAGAATACGTCATCATCAGCAAAGTTGTTGACCTCCCCTCTAATATCTACCCTCATGACTACGCCAGCGACAGCGCCGCCGAATGCGCCCACTTCGCCCCACCCGTACCAGAGACTTCGCCATCCATGGTGCTGGTGCCCACACCCCTGCCGACTATGCCAACCTATCTGATGGCTGCGGTCTCCCCGGTCCCTATGCCTTCGACCTCGATCGCGATGCCCGCTTCGCCCTCGCCGCCAACGAGCTTGCCAAAAAAGTCAAAGAGTTAGAGGAGTTTTTTAACAAACACATATTCAAGAAAACCTAAAGTGTTATTTGTCAAAATCAAAACCCAAGCCTTAAAACGTACGTGCTCAAAACCACCATCGCAGGCAGTGCGCAAGACTTGAAAGCCAAAGAAGCCGCCTAAGAGACTAAAAGCCTTAAGTAAGGGACATGGAGCAGGTGGCATTTGCGACAAATCCATGAAAGATATATTGTCCACTAAATCAGGGAAATTCCACTTCTTCGGCTTCTAGATTTAAATCTTCCAAGCTCTTAAAACCTGCTTAACTTTCGGTGTCTTTTTTGCGATATTTTACTTCTTTTACTTGGCAATTTTGGATGTTTTTTTAAGTGTATTGTATAAAATTGATTGTTAAACTATTGCCCCAAGCAAGCCATGAGGGAACCGCTTAAAGTAGTACAATTAGGCTATGGAAACACTCGAAAAAGCAGACAGCATAGTGCATATAAGATACACTATCATTTTGTGTAACGCCTAAAAGCATAAGAAAAGCTATATTTGGTAATATT
>BNVZ01000081.1 GCA_025998475.1 Endomicrobiia bacterium
GAGTTAAATAGAAAGATTTATCAGATGATTATAGTAGAAAACATTAAAGTATTTGTTAAAAGGTTCAAAATAGTCTAAAAGATAGATAAGTAATAGCAAAAGACGCTTTGGACTGCGATTTAACTCAAGGTTCAGGTATTTGTAATTCTAAAATTTAATACTCAAGTTGTGCAAGAGGTTTAATAAGATACATGGCAAATACAGATTTAGGAGGACTTGATAGAATACGTACAAACACCATGGTTTCCATGTCTTTGTTTGACAGGGGTCCGATATGTTATGAAATTCTCACGACACAAACGCATGAAAGCTTTTTTGATTCTTGAGCGTCGCTGTTGGTGGTGCTAAATAATAGTCTATGGAATTTGCTCAAGTTTAAAATCAGTCGTCTCAAGAAATTTTTTTCATACGTTTGCCGTAATGAGATTCTACAAAAGGTATCTTTTTTGATAAAAAAAAGATATAATTTCTTTGAAGGATACAGATAAGCCTTTACTTGGTGTACGAAAGATGAAAGTAAAGGACGTTTTTTTAAAGAGAGTGATAAATTAATTGAAGTAAGAGCAAAATATAGGATTTGCTAGAGAGATTAAACAAGTATGCAGATTGGTCAATGTTCTAAAAGCTGCTTAAGGAACCCACAACTCAAAGGGCATTTGAGGGCAGATTTAAACAGCAGGGTAGATATGTTTACATCCTTTAAGACTTAAGTAAGAACAAGTAGAGAAATAAACAAAAGAAATGCATATAATTTATTTACAAAGAGGTAAACTAATGCCACGCAAAGCACTAAAGCCAAAGGAGAAGAGAGCCTTGCCAAAACCAGATTCAAGATACGGTTCGGTGATTATAGCCAGATTCATAAGTAAACTCAATTTCGAGGGCAAAAAAAGTACGGCAGAGTCAATTATTTATGATTCCTTTGATATAATGAAAGAAAAAACTGGCGAAGATCCGGTTGGAGTTTTTAACAAAGCTTTAGAAAATATAAGACCACTTCTGGAAGTAAGACCTCGTCGAGTTGGTGGGGCAACATATCAGGTGCCTATGGAAGTTCCTGCTGCTCGTTCTGTCACTCTTGCTATCAACTGGCTTATAGAAAGCGCGAGAAAAAAAACAGGAAAGCCTATGTGCGAAAAGCTTGCACAAGAACTTATTGACGGTAGCAAAAAAGAAGGAACTGCAATGAAAAAGAGAGAAGATACGCATAGAATGGCGGAGGCGAATAAGGCTTTTGCCCACTACCGCTGGTAATAGCTAGAGCTTGTCTTTTGAAAAGCCATCGTTCGTTTGTCCTTGAAAGTAGTGCTTGTCTTTCCGAGTTTATACTTCGTTACACAACGACTTGCGTACATAGTGACGTGCGCGGCGTCGTTGCAAGCCTCGTCTAGACTCAAAATTCTTTGCGCGTTGAGCTTTGTTTTTTGAATTTTTGCTTAGCAAAAAGTTCAAAACGCTTCATTCTCTAACACACAGAGGTTTATGCTGGTCATGTTTGTTTGTTTAACATCTAACTTGGATGTCCGTTTTTACGGGCGTGACTACGTATAGTCTAATTAGGGGAAGGGATACATAGCAAAAAACAGGGGTAAAAAATTGTGAAAACAAAAACAAAAGCGGTACTAGTATGCGATTGGTACAGTCGGGGAGCTAGGATAAAATAAGTTTTAGATATAAAAATTTTCAATGAACCTCCGCACAGCAAGACGTGCGGTATCAGCGGAGGAAATTGAAGAGCTGTAATTGTTCTTGCTCAAAGTCTATGTTTGCAGCGTTACCAAATTTCTTTTGTTATTTGAATTACTATTACAACGCTAAATATTACCAAATATAGCTTTTCTTATGCTTTTAGGCGTTACACAAAATGATAGTGTATCTTATATGCACTATGCTGTCTGCTTTTTCAAGCGTTTCCATAGCCTAATTGTACTACTTTAAGCGCTTCCCTCATGGCTTGCTTGGGGCAATAGTTTAACAATAAAATAAAAATAAAAAAAGGAATAAAATGACTAGAGAATATTCTTTAAGTAAAGTTAGAAATTTTGGAATTGCGGCTCATATCGATGCCGGCAAAACAACAACTACAGAAAGAATTCTGTACTATACTGGAAAAACTCATAAAATTGGTGAAGTTCATGAAGGCGCTGCAACTATGGATTGGATGGAACAAGAAAGAGAAAGAGGTATCACAATTACTTCAGCCGCAACGTACTGCCAATGGCAGGATATGCAGTTTAATATTATCGATACACCAGGACACGTTGATTTTACAGCAGAAGTTGAAAGATCGTTGAGAGTTTTGGACGGAGCAGTTGTAGTATTTGATTCAGGCAATGGTGTTGAACCTCAATCTGAAACTGTTTGGAGACAGGCTGATAAATACGGTGTTCCAAGAATTGTTTTCTCAAATAAAATGGACAGGATAGGAGCAGATTTCTTTATGGTTGTAAATGATATAAGAGAAAAGCTTGGTGCAGTTCCTCTTCCTATTCAAATTCCTATCGGAGCGGAATCAAGTTTTCAAGGCGTTGTTGATTTAGTGGAAATGAAAGCTCATATTTGGTCAGGCGAAGAACTTGGTGCAAAATTTGACATAAAGGATATTCCTACAGAGTTAGAAGAGAAAGCTCGTCATACGCATGCTGAGATGATAGAACTTCTTGCAGATTACAGTGATGATGTTATGAATAATTTTATGGAAGGGAAAGAGTCTAGCCCATCTCAGATAAAACAGGCAATCAGAAATGCAACTCTTCAAATAAAGTTAATACCGGTTCTTTGCGGAACGGCATTTAAAAACAAAGGTGTGCAGCCTATGCTTGACGCGGTTTGCGATTATTTGCCGTCTCCTTTAGATAGAAAGGCGTTCAAAGGGATAAATCCTAAAACAGAGGAATCGGACAACAGAGAGGTTGACGATAAAGCTCCTTTTAGCGCTCTTGCGTTTAAAATTCAGGCGGATCCTTACATCGGAAAACTTACATATTTTAGGGTGTATTCAGGAACCTTGGAAAGTGGTTCATACGTTTATAATCCAGCTAAAAATACAAAAGAAAGAATTTCTCGTATAGTCCGTATGCATTCGAATAATAGAGAAGAGATTAAATCTGTAAATGCGGGAGATATTGCAGCAGCGGTAGGTTTGAAAAACACGACTACTGGCGATACTCTTTGTGACGAAGAAAATCCAATATTGCTTGAGTCTATGGATTTTCCGGAACCAGTTATTGATGTTGCAATTGAACCTAAATCTAAGGCCGACGAAGAAAAACTTGGCGTTGCTTTGAGCAGACTTGCAGAAGAAGATCCTACGTTTAGAGTTAGAACAAATGAAGAAACCGGCCAGACGATTATTGCAGGTATGGGCGAACTTCATCTTGAAATTCTTGTTGACAGAATGAAAAGAGAATTTAACGTTCAGGCAAATGTTGGAAGACCACAGGTTGCTTACAGAGAAACAATTAAGAAGTCTCAGAAAGCTGAAGCAAAATATATCAGACAGACAGGCGGACGCGGACAGTACGGACACGTTGTACTTACTGTTGAGTCTCAAGAGCCCGGCAAAGGTTATGAATTTGTAAACAAGATTGTCGGCGGTGTAATTCCAAGAGAATATATACCTGCAATCGATAAAGGCATCAAAGAAGCCATGACTTCGGGGACATTGGCAGGGTATCCTGTAGTGGATGTAAAAGTAACTGTTATAGACGGTTCTTTCCACGAGGTCGACTCATCGGAAATAGCGTTTAAGATAGCTGGTTCTATGGCTTTTAAAGATGCGTGCAAAAAAGCAAATCCTGTTATTTTGGAACCTATAATGAAAGCAGAAGTGATTGTTCCAGAAGAGTATATGGGTGATGTAATTGGTGATTTAAATTCAAGACGTGGTAAAATATCAAGCATGGATTCTAAAAACAAAGTGCAGCATATTAAGGCGAGCGTACCTTTGGCGGAAATGTTCGGATACTCAACATCTCTTCGTTCTCTTACGCAAGGAAGAGGAAACTATGGTATGGAGCCTTCACATTATGAAGAAGTGCCAAAACAGATTGCCGACAGAATATTAGAAAAAACAGAGCGATAGTCAAACAACTTTAAGGGGAGTTGGGACAAACACATAAGGGTTTTTTTTGATTTTTTGTTTGTCGCAGGCAGTACCCCCAGGTTGCAGTCTATGAAATTTGCTTTGAGTCTAAAATCAGTTGCCTCAAGAATTTTTCGTGTATTTGCCGTGTCAATTTTAAGCTTGTTCTGGTAATTGATGTTGATTTTATGATAAGATGGTGGAAAGCAAGATCGGTATGGTACATAGTTCAGCATGATAAATAAAAAACCTGCATGCAAGGATCATGGGTTTTTAGACAGGCCTGTTGGGAGAACTATTACGAGAGAAGTAAAAACTCTGGGCAGAAAAAGGAAAGTAATCATGAAACTAAAAACAATATTAAGCGCATTTGTTTTATTTGTTTTCGTCTTGGGTTCGTGCAAAGATTGTCCTGATCATATGAGTCGTTATGCCGAAAAAAATGCCAGAGATGTGTTAGCTGATGCCGAAAAAGTGCAGAATAAGGCTGAAAGTGTCGCAATGACCGATAAAAATGCTGCAAAGTATTGGCGTGACGCACAAAATGCTTGGCTTGAGCTCGAGAAAGTTGCTAATGCTAAAGCTGAGATGGCTAAAGCTAAGGTTAATGAGGCTGAAGTAAGATATGGAAGTAAGATATGATTGATTATAATATAGTGGAAGACAAGCTTGGTATGGTAAATAGTTCAGCAAGATAAATAAAAAACCTGCTTGTAAGAATCATGGTTTCTAGACAGACCTATTAGGAGGACTATTACGAGAGAAGTAAAAACTCTGGACAGAAAAAGGAGAGCAACAAGAAGAGCAATCATGAAACTAAAAATAGTATTAAGTGCGTTTGTTTTATTTGGCTTCGCCTTAGGTTCGTGCAAAGGTTGTCCTTGTCCTGAGAGTCGTATTGATAAACTCGGCAAAGTAGCCCGAGAAGCGGAAGCTGAGGCCGAAAAAGTGCAGAATAAGGCTGAAAGTGTCGCAATGACCGATGTAAATGCTGCAAAGTATTGGTATGACGTGCGTGCATGATGCCTGGCTTAAGGCCAAAGGTGCTTGGACTGAGTTTAAGGATGAGAGCGTTAGGGGGCTGAACAGAGCAAAACAATATGAATCTAGTCTCGACTTTAAGCATTTTTGTGACAATAGCAAGACGCAGAGCGAGAAGAATGATGAGGTGAGGAGCGCTGAGCGTAATGTTAGGCTCGAGGAAGTAAATGTTGAGTTCGGAAAAAAAAAGGAAGCTGCAGCTGAAGATAAGGTTAGGCATGCTAAATTTAGGGTTGAGGAGGCTGCAAAGATGAAGAAGAATTAAATAGCTAGAAGAAGCTAAGACTTGAGGAGATTGAAATTGAAAAAGCTAAAAGCTCAAAGAATGTAGCTGACTGAAGTGGAGATGATAAGCAGTGCAAGCAACACACTCAAAGTAGCTCAAAGTGACCTTCAAGCATTAGCTTTTTAGGCAAATAGATTGCAAACAGGGTCTGTCTAAAGACTCTTATCAAGCAAAACCACTGTTGTGTGATGACAGGATCGGATATTATCGGCAATAGTTAAGCAGATAGGGGTGGCATAGCAAGTGCAGACTGGTCTGATGTGCATACTCTACCTCCAGAAAACGAAACGAATATGCTTTGCTGGGAAAGCATATAAATTTTTGTGGTTGCTGTGAGGTGTTTGGGGTAGACAATAGGAATTGATTACAGGGTTGCAAAACAGATTGCCGTATTTTACAGACAAACAGCGTTAAATGTCCATTCTGGCAAGAAAGGTCTTTTCTTTTCTGTGCAAAAGCACATAACAAAGACAAGGAGTCTCCTGCAAAAGCTGTTAACGACGTTAAGGAGTCAATAGTAAAATATATCGAGCTGTATGATGAGTTATGATTTCTATAAATTTCGTCTGTTTTGTTTGGTAAATATTTCAAAATATTGCCTCTTGCAAAGCAGTCAAAATTTTCTCGAAAATGTAAGCAACGCAACATACTAAGTACAGAAGTTATTTGATCATAATCATAAGGGGAAAATTAAAATGGCGAAAGAAAAATTTGACAGAAGTAAACCACACGTAAACGTAGGGACGATAGGACATGTGGACCACGGTAAGACGACGTTAACAGCGGCGATTACAAAGGTATTGGGAGAT
>BNVZ01000082.1 GCA_025998475.1 Endomicrobiia bacterium
TGCCCTTGGGTCTTATTACGAAGGGCACAGTGACATCAATTATGAGTTATGGTGTTTTTGTTGAATTTGAGCCAGGCGTAGAAGGTTTGCTTCATGTCTCTGAATATGCATGGAGCGACAGTGGAGCAGCATTGAAAAGAGATGTTAAGAAAGGTCAGGAAATAGAAGTAAAAATTATAGGTGTGGATAAAGAAAATAAAAAAATTTCTTTGTCGGTTAAGCGAATACTTACAAATCCATGGGACGAAGCATTTAGACATTATGCTCCTGGAACTGTTGTTAAAGGTGTGGTTCAAAATTTTGAGTCTTTTGGCGCGTTTGTAAAACTTCCGGAAGGAATAGAAGGTCTTATTCGCATAAGTAATTTTTCTTGGACTAAAAAAATAGCACATCCTGAAGCAGTAATTAAAAAAGGTGATGAAGTTGAGGTTGTTGTATTAGGAGTACATCCTGAGAATGAAAGAATTTCTCTTTCGTTAAAGCATATGCAGCCTAATCCTTACGACAAGTATAAAGTTGTGCATATAGGACGATAAAGCACGTAGAAGAAGTATTAATAATAGTGGGGAATATGCATATTCAGAGACATGAAGCAAACCTTCTACGCCTGGCTCAAATTCAACAAAAACACCATAACTCATAATTGATGTCACTGTGCCCTTGGGTCTTATTACGAAGGGCACAGTGACATCAATTATGAGTTATGGTGTTTTTGTTGAATTTGAGCCAGGCGTAGAAGGTTTGCTTCATGTCTCTGAATATGCATGGAGCGACAGTGGAGCAGCATTGAAAAGAGATGTTAAGAAAGGTCAGGAAATAGAAGTAAAAATTATAGGTGTGGATAAAGAAAATAAAAAAATTTCTTTGTCGGTTAAGCGAATACTTACAAATCCATGGGACGAAGCATTTAGACATTATGCTCCTGGAACTGTTGTTAAAGGTGTGGTTCAAAATTTTGAGTCTTTTGGCGCGTTTGTAAAACTTCCGGAAGGAATAGAAGGTCTTATTCGCATAAGTAATTTTTCTTGGACTAAAAAAATAGCACATCCTGAAGCAGTAATTAAAAAAGGTGATGAAGTTGAGGTTGTTGTATTAGGAGTACATCCTGAGAATGAAAGAATTTCTCTTTCGTTAAAGCATATGCAGCCTAATCCTTACGACAAGTATAAAGTTGGAAGTATTGTAAAAGGGAAGGTTGTAAGAACTTCTGATTTTGGTGCTTTTATAGAAATCGAGGCAGGGATTGAGGCTTTAGTAAAAAATAATAGGGCTTCGTTTGTGGAGACTGGCAGCGATCGGTATGTTTTGAAAGAAGGAGAAGAAGTTGAAGCTAAAGTAACAAGAGTTGACATAAGAAACAGAAAAATAGAAGCATCTGTAAAAAAACTTGAGGCTGACAGAGAAAAAGAACTTATTAAACAGTATGCCAATCAAGATAGTAAATATACATTGGGGGAAATGCTGTTTGAAGAATAAGTAAAGATTTAAAGTTTGTAAAAATTATTTTTTATTTCGTAGTTTGTGCCGTAGGTGGTTTCTTATTTGCGGTTTTTAACATTTCAACCGTTGGTGGATTGCTTTCTTGGTAATAGTTCTCTTCGTCTTGTCCACTTAGAGCTTCTCTGGTATAAACAGATTTTGCATTCCATAGCAGCCAACTGCCGACTTTGTTGTCATAACATGCCTGCATTTGGGCTCTAACTGCATTTTTGTCGTATTTGTACCCACCACAACTAAAGTCTTGAAGCCACGGGCGGAGCTTTCTCTTGGGTATTCTTTTCAGAGCGCCTTCCATGGCATAATAAACAACTTTATATGGTTCTTTGTTAGGCTCTGCAATACCGTAGTTCCCCTTTTCATAATGAGACGGATAAACCATAGGACTTACATAATCTACCCACTCTGTCATTTCAACTATTTTTTGACCTATACCCATATCGTCTGTAGCTGTTGTCGTTAAACCGAAAACGTCAACAGATATCTTTACATCTTTAGCTTTAAGTCTTCTATTGGCTTCTTTTAAAAAACCAACCAAGGCTTTTGAAGCTTCCGCTGCGCAATGAGGTTTACTGTATCTGCAATTTTTAGTATTGCCGTCAGAAGGGAATCGGATATAATCAAATTGTATTTCATCAAATCCTATAGTTGCAGCTCTTTCGGCTATTTGTAAATTATAATCCCAAGCATCTTTGTTATATGGATCAAGCCATGCGACATTTTTTCTATCTGTCCAAATAGTTCCGTCGGGATTTTTAACGGCAAGATCAGGGTTTTTTCTTGTTATTGTGTCATCTCTAAAAACAACAATTCTTGCTATAGTGTAAATGCCCTTGCTTTTTAAATAGGGAATATATTCTCCAATATCAGGTATTGCCACTACATGAGCTCTGTTTGCATCTACAATTTTTATACCGCCAATATAAACATGCCCTTCAGATTCTTTGATATCTATTACAGCAGTATTTAGCTCAGTATTTTCAAAGAGATCCATCGCAATTTTTCTAGATTTTTCAGAACCGCTTGCCCATCCCGTAAAATGTATTCCTCTTATGTACCTTTCGGTTACTCTTTCCTCATGTTTTGTATCGCTTGTTGTTGTCGTAGTCACCACATCAGTTACATTTTGATCTTCTTGAGGATATTCTAATACCACTACCTTAGAATCCGCAGCGGAATTTACGCATCCCATGATAATAAAAAAAAATATTAAGAAAGAATTAAAGAAATCAGTTTTTTGTACTTTCACGGTGCTATTGTACCTGAAATTAACAAATCTTGTCAATAATGCTACAATAATGCGTTATGAAAACATTTATTTGCACCGTGTTATTTCTATTTTTAAGCACTTTGGCTTTGGGCAAAAACAATAGATGCGTAGTATTTTTTGCTGATACTTCAGATATTCCCGAGGCTGTTATTAATAAAATTTTATCATCAAAACGTTTTTGTATAACTGTGCCTGTAAATTCTGCAATAGGAGTTCCTGAAAATTTAAAAACACTTGTTTCGTACGGTAGAATAGAACTGGCTCTTTCTTTTAATCCGGAACCTGTTTTGCCTGTTGTTGCTATGCTTTCAAATACCCATTTAAAAAAGTCAAATAAGCGAAGTATTTTTGAAGAGTACATATCAACTAATTTAACAGATTATAAAAATCATACGAATAAACAAGCATCTGGTATATTTTTAAATTTTGCGGAGTTATCGCATGATATTCTTTATTATTTATCGGGCTTAGGACTTACATGGATTAATTCTGATAATTTTGAAAAAAATCTTTATGGTGCTTGTAATATTGATGGTATTGTAGTATTTTCTATATATAAAAATTTCCCTTACAACCAAATTGGTGTTATGAAATGGTTAGAATCAAAAAAAGAAAATAATATTGTACCTGTTTTGCTCACGAAAAAACATTTACAGAATGTAAAATTAATGGAGTATTTGATAGATGCTTTTGATAATAGTAAATATATAATGCCTGCGACCCCTTGGTATATTTCAGAATTAAAAAACAATTTGCCTGTGCAAAAAAATATACATTTTAAACAGCTTTTAATTAGTCCTTCGGTAAAAGAAAAACTTTTTTTGGCGGTGGATTTGATTAATAATTATGCTAACAAACCTAATTTTAAAGAACACGCTTATACTAATGTGCAAAGTGAACTTGCTTGTTTATGTAGCTACAATCTTTTAAAAGATGTTTTATTGGACAGACCAGATGGAAAAAGAATGTTCGATAGCACTTATAAAAATATTTATCATCTCTTAGAAGCTTCAGAGCCCGAAGACGAGAAAGCGCATAGCATTCCTGCAACAAAAAAAGTTTTTTTTTCAAATATTCAGACTTTTGTTGAAGTTGTTCCTGACGGAGTTTCGATATCAAATGAAGGGTTGTTAAAATTTGTGCAGGTTCTTTCAAAAGATAACAACATAAGGATAGATTTTTCTTTCAAATCTGAAAAGTGGAATGACGATATTGCTTTTGTGGATTTTTATATAGATCTAAATAACATTAAAGGAGCAGGGTCTACATCATTTCTATCAGGCGTAAACGGTTTTTTGACTACAGACTCGGGATGGGAGTATTCGTTAAGGGTATATAAAAACAAAGCGGTTTTGTATAAGTATTCTTTAAATGGCGCTTCTTTTGTTTCAAATCTTTCGGTTTGCGGTGGTTCTGTTTTGATACCGCAAAAATATATTAGAGGCAATCCTGCTAATTGGGGATTTCAAGCTATTGTTGTTTCTGAGATCGGAGGAGAAAAAGCTGTTGTTGATTTCTTTAATCAGAGCAGTAATACTAAAGATAAGATTCTTTCTACAAAGCCTTTTCAAGTTTCTGCTATAAGAATAATAAGATAGTATCCACAAAAAAATCACAACTTGCGCGTTGTTGTAAATAATTTAGCGGGTTTGCCTAAAAACTCTCAAAGCAAATCTGCTGTTATCATGAACTTGTTTCAATATTTAATAGACCTCCCGCACAACTTGAGTATTAAATTCTAGAATTACAAATGAATAACACAAACACCTGAAACCCAAGTTAAATCGCAGTCCAAAGGGTCTTTTGTAATTACTTATCTATCTTTTAGACTATTTTGAACCTTTTAACAAATACTTTAATGTTTTCCACTATAATCCTTTTTGATGAAATCTCCCTATTTAACTCTTTATCTTCTTTTGTCAGCTTTTTAGTGTTTGTTTGATCTCTTTTTTTAGAACTAGTGTGTTTGTATGTATTCTGCCTAAGGCCTACTAAACTGTATCTGCCATGTATCTTATTGTCTTTCTTTGCATAAATTGTTCCTTAAGAAACAAGTATAATCAAGGTGTATAAGGGTGTTGGATATTGACACTAAATAGGGCTAAAGCCCGCATGTATCAAAATATCCACCACCACAAGGTAAAAAGCTTGATGAGGTTGCAAATGCGCAAACTGAAGTTTGCAGCATGTGAACAATTGAAAGCAAGAAGCTAATTACTCAAATTACAAAGGATTGCATATGCCCTTATACACTTAAATTTATTGGCATTGACGTATCAAAAAACAAATTAGATGTTTATGAAACAAAAAACAATCAGTATTTTACACTAGCTAATGACAAAGAAGGTATTCATTAGACCTCTTAATAACTAACATATAAAAGTACAATAGAAGTACTATGAAACAGAAAAAGAAAGCATGTGGGTCGGGTGGAATGGGTTTAGTATTAATGGGAGTAAAGAAAGCATTTGATAAAACAAAGGATAGCAAGGAGGAAAGAAAAGATAGGGCAAGTAGGTGAGCAAAGAGAAAATTGAGTACAGAGAATATTGTAAAGATGATGTTTTAGTACTTTAGGGCAATACCCGAACATATTATCACTTGAGACAGTTACAATGTCAGCAAAAGTTGTGGATATAGACATAGGGTATGCACAAGAAGCATTAATGAGTAGTGGGGAAAATACTAGAGGGAATAGTTATTGATAAACAAAGCGCTAGAAGTAGAAGTAACAGTGATTATGCTAGAGATTGACACAAAGACCTAAAAAAAACAGCGAAAGTGGCGAAAGCGAAAAGAATAATAGACATACAATAACCGTTGGTAGTAGTTAAATTAAAGGTAAGCAAATAGTATGCACAGCGATAATAGGGCAAGGAGCACGATTTTAGTTTATTTTAGTAGGTATGTATTTATGCAAAGAAAGACAATAAGATACATGGCAGATACAATTTAGGAGGCCTTAGGCAAAATACATACAAACACACTAGTTCTAAAAAAAAGAGATCAAAGAAACACCCACTGACAAAAGAAGATAAAGAGTTAAATAGAAAGATTTATCAGATGATTATAGCAGAAAACATTAAAGTATTTGTTAAAAGGTTCAAAATAGTCTAAAGAATAGATAAGTAATAGCGGAAGACCCTTTGGACTGCGATTTAACTTGGGGTTTCAGGTGTTTGTAATTTTGAATTTAACACTCGAGTTGTGTAAGAGGTCTAATAGAAAAAGATCTTGAAAGATTTGATTTGGTAAGAAAAATGTGGGACTTAATGCTTACAGAAGTTTACAGCGTCCCTCGAATATTAAATATTGCAAATAATGAATGGGGTTTTAGAACAAAACCATATAAAAGGATAGGAGGCGGAGAATTATCAAGAAGTAATGCTTATAGAATATTTACAAATATATTTT
>BNVZ01000083.1 GCA_025998475.1 Endomicrobiia bacterium
GCATAAGCAGTCCAAGCAGCACAGTTGTCTGTTACTCAAGCCCAAGCTCGAGCAGTTCTTCATCGAGCAGCCTAAGCATGAGCCCAAGCAGTTCAAACGACAAGTCAGATGCTGGGTCAAATAGTTCTGGGCCTCCTTTTCTTTTCTTACTCCTTTCTTTCCTTTGTTTTTTCTTACTTCCCTTTCTTTACTCCCATTAATACTAAACTCATTCCACCCGACCCGCCTGCTTTCTTTTTCTGTTTCATAGTACTTCTATTGTACTTTTATATATTAGTTATGCAAGAGGTCTAATGTATAAAGCATGTGATAAAATAGCTTTTAATTATTATCCTCAGTTCGATTATTTTGAAGAAATTGATAAAATGTCATAGCCTAATAGGGATGTTTAATTTTTTATAGAGTAGGGTGAGAATAATAATGATTGGTATAGTACCCTAAAAACTGTAAATTGTTCTTTATTAACTATTAAAAAAGCATTCATCCATGAGCACTCTTTATCTTTTGTATATGATGTAACAAAAATAATGGGTGTTGAAAAAATCAAAATAAAATGACTGAATACAAAACACAGTGATTATGTTGGGTGTGGTTTTCAGCTTCCATGAATGATAGCTTTCCACCCCCAACTGATTATTTTTATTTTTTTGCTGTATTCTCTGCTACAAATCTTTAATGAAGCACTCAAAGTCTTGAGCAGGGTGCCATTGTATGATTTGCATGTTTAATAAATGGGACGTGCAATGAAGAAGTGTCACTCTGCTCGAAGCTCCAAAAACAAATAATATTTAACATCAGCAAGGTTGTTTTTCAGCCAACGAGGTGCTAAGGCCATACTTAACTAATAAAGCTATATGTTTTTTGATATTAATTAACTTGTCCGTTTGACCTTGCTTATTCAAAGCGGTTCCTGACGGGTATAGTGTGATACATCTATAAAATGAAAAAACCAATGAGCATTAATTGTAGTAAGGATGGCATCTCTAATCTATAGACAAACTAAATAAATCCAAATTACATGTGGTTGTGTTGTTGTTAGTTAGTAATGTGCCACTATAAAACATAACCTTGGATGTCACAGTCTAATTTTCCTAATAAGTATTTAGACAGTCTGTTACTACAAAAAAAATATTTAAGATGAATACTAGTAGTAAAAATTATCTTATACAGCTAATAAAGTAAAAGGTTTTACCTCAAGAAATTTGCAGATAAAATTGATATAAAACCTTTTAACTTACATAATATTGAACGTGAAAAAGTAGGTCACCGTTGAAGGAAATATTGGATAAAATGGCAAGAGATTTATACATATAAATGAAGTAACACTAGGTTTTTCATGGTTAGCAAAAAATGGAAACTCAATTAAGTCAAGATAATAAATAAAATTAATTGAAAAGTTGTGAGAAAGTTGTGACAATGTTGTGGAAAAAATGGAGTCAAAGTAACAGTTTAATAGATTAATGGATATAAAATAAAAATATATGGAAAAGTTGTGAGCAAGTTATAAACGACCACCATCAGCTAGGTATACATATGTGGTTTGTAAAAGTGTACGAAAAGGTTGCGAATGGCTGGAAGAGGGTTGAGAGAACACAGCGGAACGGCTGAGGTATTTTGAGTAAGGTACAAATGATTTCTGCGGCGATAAATGATTTTTGCAATGGGCTTTAAAGGAAAATGATAGAGATCGGTTTTAAAATGATGACAAACAACTTTATGTTAAAAATGATGTTACAATATGATGATAATATAACATCGTTAATATTTACATACCTGCCAATGAAGTAAAAATATGAATGCAGTATGCGTTATAGGAACGAAGAAATCTATATTATTTTAACGACGTGTTGTTAGTAACACAATGGTCGCTGTACACATAGTCTACGTAGTTGAGTATGAGCATCGCTAAGTGTATAGTTTGTGAGTTTTTTGTTCTACAATGCTTAATTGTTAGACATTAGACTCTTGCATAACTGATATATAAAAGTACATTAGAAGTACTATGAAACAGAAAAAGAAAGCAGGTGGGACATGTGGAATGTGTTTAGGCGATTAATAGTAGTAAAGAATGGACGTTTGACAAAGTAAACGATAGCAAGGACAGAACAAAAGAACTGTACAGAATAGACATAAAATTGGAAAATGCTGTGGACTCTATTTAATTTAGTTGCAGGTATTTGTTAATCTAAAATTAATATTTAGTTAGGCAAGTGGTCTAGCATTAGAAATCCAAAGCATCTAAATTTCTGATAAGTTATGATAGAACGATTTGTATAGGCCACAAACTAAAAACCCTATCAAGGTGCTAGCTGAAAATTTTGAATCAACTAATTAATGACAAATCATATAATTGAGACCTTGAAATGGCCTTTAAGAATTAAATGGCTACAAGATAAAAATCACTATATTTGAATGTAGGATTAAACAAAGAGAATTAACATTATTTTATCACAGCTGAGCGTAGTTTAAGAAACAAATAAGTCACTACATCGTGATAATTAATAGTTGAGATCTAGCGTCAAGATACTTACGAATGTATTAAATGTTACTCTGTACTTTTCAGATGTAGTGATGTGACTAATGTCGATAAAATATATATTTTAAAGCACTTGCTAATTATTTAAATATATGATTTTTCGACTACAACTGTAATGAGAAAATAACTATAAGAATTAATCAAAAAAGTCATGAGTGCAATTATTATGTTTGGCATTATATCAAGTTTGCGTATGGGCTGTAAAAACAAACCTAATTCTATTGTACGTTCTGGTGAAAAACTCTAGAATAGAAAGTTGAAGAATATCTAAAAGCTAAAGACGCCAACGAAGCGAAATAAAACAATGTTAATAATGAAAAAGAGATTTGGGAATGATATTGATCATATAGAATATGAATAAAGTCATTATATTATAAAGGTAATGAACTGATGAACACATTGTAACTGAGGTTTATATGCAGTAAAAAGATTACTTTATGACTTATGTAAACGTGATCTCGTTGATAAAGACTTGTGTTATAGATATACTGATAAACCGTTAAGAGAGATGGACATAGTGTCAGATCAAAATGCATTTATACTTACCTCCATTCTTAGAACATTAATGGAGGATTTTGGTGTTACTGCTGAAACACGATAAAGTATATGATAGCTATGGCTATGATATATCTACTGGTAGGGGGGGGTACAGCGACTAAAGATGAAACCATAGATATGAATTACGATTATACCTATCTGATAGAGAGAAATAATAGAGAACTCCAACAATCAGAATGGAATATAAAAAATAAATGAAGAGTTCCAGATAGAACATGACGAGAAAATGAATAGACTATTACATAGGTAATTTATATATAGATTGTCGTTATATTAAAATACCATCATTGTTTTTAATCCATTATCTTTATTTAATAAAAGTCCAAATTCAGAATGTTAAAATTATCATTGACTTGCAAATTAAAATTAATTTCGATTTAATAAAAAAGGTAAGATATTTAATACTAAAAATTATAGCAGAGGAGTAAGCTGATGAGAAAATTTAAAGTAGTGGCTTTAGGTGCGCTTGTTTTGTTTAGTCTTGTTTTTAGTTTCACAGAGGCTCAGGCTACCGATCTTGAGGATCTTATAAATGAGAAATCCAGACTTGAGAAACAGCTTTCTGATCTTAATGCTGAAGTTGAAACAGATCTTCTTAAATTTGGTAATAAGATTGTTAATCATAAAGAGGAACATCCTACTAGAGAAAAAATTATACAATCAACCAACTCGAGAGGAGAATTTTGGAAATAGACCATAATATTAAGGCTTTACGTGATGCTGAAACTTATAATAAAGATGTTCAGATCTGGAAAGAAAATGGTAGAAAAAGAGGTGACGAACCAAGAGGATATGATAAAGAGCAGGAGGACGAAATTGTATCAGAACGCAATAAAAAAATTGATAGTGATAATGAAAAACTTCAGGAAAAGCACAATTTTATCGAAACTCCAGGGTTACCTTTAAATTCTGGCTTATATGAATGGTTTCAACAGCACAGTCCAGGCTGGGCTAACGACAACGAATACAATGGACGGATGGCCAGTGCTTCCCATTGGGCCAAACAGCACGCCAACTGCGTTGCTGGCCCTGACAATGCCCACACCGCCCTAGACAATGCCGCTGAAGCCCTCACTACTGCCGCCCACATAGCCATCGCCGTCAACAATTATGACCTCGCCAAAACCCTTACTCATTCCAATATTGCTGCCACCAATGCCGTCGAAACCCTCCTCAACTCTGCCCCCGACACCTATTTCGCCCTCGCCACCGCCCTTGACAAAGCCGCCACAGCCCTTGACAATGCCGCCACCGCCCTTGACAAAGCCGCCACCGCCTTCAATAATTCCCCTCAAACTCAACCTACCCGCACTGCAGCCCAAGCTGCTCGCACCGCCGCCCAAGCTGCTCGCAATGCAGCCGCAGACGCCAGATGTAGATAGGGAGAGTTCATAAAATGAATTGTGGACAAATTTAAAATAAAATGTTAAAGTGCGTTTATAAGCATACTTTATCAACTCCAACTCTGTCACTTTGTTACTCTGAAATACTTAATAACATACTCATTTACTAGACACAATATTGTTATATTTCTTAATGTCATTGTAAGTGTTACCAGCATGTATTCTTATAGCCTCATGATATGCTACATCTATAGCAGCAAAGTAATCTTACAAAACTCTTAGACTCTCTAAGTATAGTTTTGATAACTTAGGTTCCATCAACCACCCAAATTTTTTGACCTTCCAACGATCCTGCAAACTAACGTCATAGAGTCCTTTTACTATATTGTTCTCTTATTAATCTTCATGTAATCTTTGCAATACAACAAGAATTTTATATCTTCTTCCAATAACTACCTTCAATTCTTAATTTATTTTAAGATCATGTATTAATATTCATTTGTGGTAATGGGAATTTGCGTTAATATGCTTACAATATATCATTCCCCCTTTATTTAGTATACTTCGAGGTATTGGATTAGTATTTCAATATGCTAACAATTATCGTTACCCCTCCAGTGTGTGTATCTTGAAACTATCACTAAAGTTTTACAAGATTAAACGACAAAAACATATAGAATTTTTAGGTAATGAATTATTTTTCAAACTAGTTCAAAAAACCAAGCAAAAAAATGATAAAAAAGATAGAATGAGTTCAGAGGTACCATATACAATACGCAGTAAATATCTATGTTAGGGGATAAAAATGAAAAAAGGGAAATATATAGAGGTAGATATAAAAAAAATAAGATTGACTATTTCACTTATCTTACTTTGTTTTTTATGTTTAAGCTCATGTGATAAAAATAATTCTTTTCTTAAAAACAGGAGGACTGCTACTCCAGAAAAAATAAAAAAAACAGAAGAAATCAGAAAAGCAAAAGAAAAAGAATACTTATCGAAAAAATTAGTGATTCCGTCTCAAACGATAGCAAAGGATGAGCCACAAAAAGTGTCGGTGGTGGTTACTGAGTTTGAACATGAAATTGGGTCTGACCAACATGCAGACTCATTAGCAGAAACTCTGACAAATCATGGAGTGAGAGTAGGAAGTTCATTGGACAACCCAGCAGTTCCCCCGCCAGTACTGACAGAAATAGATAAAAAAAAATTAGATCAAAGCAGTTCAATGGAAGTATATTTTAGAAAGTTCCTAGAAGATCATGGTGGGTGGAAGTGGTTAAAGGAGCTTAATGGTCGCAAGTGGTTAAAAGAGCATAATGGGGGACGGATATGGTTGCAAATGACTGAGGGACATAGTTGGCTAAAAGAGCCTGGTGGGGGACGCATGTGGTTGAGAGAAAAGGAAGGCGGTTGGGAGTGGCTAAAAGATCCTCGTGGGGGACATGTATGGTTGAAGATGCCTGATGGCGGTCGAGAGTGGCTATTGAAGCCTGGCGGACGTATGTGGCTTGATAATAAGGATGGCGGACGCATGTGGCTGAGAGAGCCAGATGGTGGTCGCGTGTGGCTTAAAGAGATTGATGGCGGTTGCAAGTGGCTTGATAGAAAGGATGGTGGTCGTGAGTGGCTGAGAGAGCCTGATGGCGGACGCTTGTGGTTGAGAGAAAAAGATGGCGGTTGGGAGTGGTTGAAGGAGCCCAATGGCGGAC